>CBAAAD010000663.1:0-1500 GCA_964658785.1 uncultured Methylobacterium sp. | reverse complement strand
GGGTGATCCCGGCCTGGTGTTTTTCGGCGCGCGCATCGAACTGGAAAACGTCGATACCGGCGAGATCGTCCACTACCGGATCGTCGGGCCGGACGAGACCGACGCCAAGCGTGGGTGGATCAGTATCGACTCGCCGCTGGCGCGTGCCGCGCTGAAGCGACGCGTCGACGACGAGTTCAACGTGGAACTGCCGCATGGTCCGGCAGCGTTCGCCATTATCGGCATCGACTACGCCTGAAAGCGACCGCCGGAACGTGACGCCCGCGACGATTGCCGCAGGCGTCGGAAGCGACTACTGCCCGCCGTTGAGCTCTTCCTGCAGGGCGCCGATCTGTGCCTCGTGCGCCTCGTAGAAGCTGACGTTGGCCGGATTGATGCGGCTCTTGTCCATGTACTGCGCGGCCTCCGGATGGCTCTTCGCCTGTACCGCCATGCCGGCATTCATCAGCGCAAAATTCGCCAGCAGAAACTCGCGCGGCGTGAAGCCGTATTTCTGCAGCAGCGGAGCGATGCGCTTGTCCTGTGCTACCGGCAGGTTGGCCAGATCGTCCAGGCTGTGCACGTTGGAAAAATCCTTCGGCTGCTGCGGATTGATCCCCAGGTCATGCGCTTCCTTGGTCGCGCCGACGAGCCGCTTGAAGTTGTCTTCGTTCAAGTTGTAATTCTCGATCGCCTGCTTGTCTTCCGGCGAAAAGACCGGCACGTCCTGCGCCTGCGACCAGAGTGGCGTCATCGCCAGCATGCCGCCGAGCAATAGCAGCAGCGGTCGCAGAAAGCGCTTGCTTACCGTCGTACGTGTTTTCATCAAACGCTCCTGGTTGGTCTCGGTGAACGCAGAGCCTAGCATCGGCGCATTTCGGCAGTGTGAGCGTGCGGCAACGCGGGTTCAGGCCAGACGCATGGCGTCGGGATACTTCCGATCCGCCCGCCGCGGCTGGTAGCAGGCCGCGCTGCGATGGAACGCTTCGTTATCGCCCTGCGGATCCCAGCCCGGAATGCCCGACAGCGGCAGCGGCCTCAGCTCCAGCGGATCGCGCAGCAGCCGCCCAGCCATCACGGCATCGACGCAGGCGCGGCGCACGTCGGCCATGTCCATCGCGGCCGTCTGAAAAACCAGCGCCTTGCCGACCAGCAGCTTGTCCGGGCTCAGCGCGTGTTCCAGCAGCGCGTGGCCGAATACTTCCACTTCGATGCTGCCGTCGAGCCAGGCCTGCCGTCGCTCCCAGAACAGCCCATACCAGTCGTGCGCGTTCCACAGCGTAAGCAACGCGGGATCGCGCACGGCGACGATCACACCGGCTTCGTCGAAGTGGGTCATCGCGTACTGCGGGCGCGAACGCTGCTTCGGCCCCATGCGTGCGATCTCGTCGACCTGACGCCGGTTCAACGCCTGCTTCAACGCCGGATGGCGCAGCCAGATCAACGCGTTGAGCAGGTCATGCCAGTTGCCCTCGCGGGTGGCGATTTCACCGCGCTCGGCGATGCGCTGTTCGTAGTGCA
>CBAAAD010000662.1:0-1505 GCA_964658785.1 uncultured Methylobacterium sp. | reverse complement strand
CCACGCTGTCGCCGCCGATGCGCTTCGCGCTGTCGCCAGCGTCCATATAGGCCTTGGGCAGGCGGGACTTCCAGCGGCGGTGAACCGTACCGCTGGCGGCGTCGCTGATCTTGCCGTGCGCGCCGGCGCCGATGCCGAGGTAATCGCCAAAGCGCCAGTAATTGAGGTTGTGCGCGCAGCGCCGGCCGGCCTGCGCATACGCCGAAATTTCGTACTGCCCGTATCCGGCCGCAGCCAGCGCCTGCTCGCACGCTTCCTGCATCGTCCAGGCGTGGTCGTCATCGGGCAGCGGCGGCGGGTTGGCGGCGAAAGCCGTATTGGGTTCCAGCGTGAGCTGGTAGTGCGAAATGTGCGTGGGCTGCAGCGCCACCGCGCGAGCCACGTCGGCCAGCGCACCGTCAAGCTGCTGCTGCGGCAGGGCGTACATCAGGTCCAGATTGATGTTGCGGTAGCCGGCATCCTGCGCCGACTTCACCGCGGCCTCGGCCTCGGCGGCCGAGTGGATGCGGCCCAGCCGCTTCAGCTTGTCGTCGTCGAAGCTCTGGATGCCGAACGAGATGCGGTTGACGCCGGCCGCCAGATAGCCGTCGAAACGGCCGTGTTCCACCGTGCCGGGATTGGTTTCCAGCGTGACTTCGACCTCGGCGTCGAACGGCAGCCGCGCACGCGCGCCGTCGAGAAACCGCTCGATCAGCGCCGGTGCAAACAGGCTCGGCGTGCCGCCGCCAAAGAACACGCTGACGATCGGGCGCTGCTCCAGCGCCGCGCCAAAGTCGCGCCGGTCGGCGTCCAGATCGGCCAGCAGATGATCGATATACGCCTCGTACGGCGGCGGCTCGCTGCGCAGGCCGTGCGAGTTGAAATCGCAGTACGGGCATTTTTTCACGCACCACGGCATGTGCACGTAGAGCGAGAGCGGCGGAGCGATCAGCTTCGACATGGGTTCAGTGTCATCGGATCAGCCAAGCTGCGCGCGCAGCCTGGCAAGCGCCTGGCCGCGATGGCTGATGCGCGACTTCAGTGCCGGATCGAGCTCGGCGGCGCTGGCGCTCTGGCCGTCCGCGACAAACAGCGGGTCGTAGCCGAAGCCTTTGACGCCGCGCGTCTCGCCGAGCACATGGCCGTGCCAGCGACCTTCGGCGAGCAGCGGCGCGGGATCGTCCGAGTGCTGGATAAGCGCCAATACGCAAATGAAGAAGGCGCCGCGCTGTTCCGGCGGCACGCCGTCGAGTTCGCGCAGCAGCCTGGCGTTGTTGGCCGCGTTGTCGCCGTGCGTGCCGGCATAGCACGCCGAATAGAGCCCGGGCGCGCCGCGCAGATGGTGGACACACAGGCCCGAGTCATCCGCCAGCGCGGGCAGGCCGGTGGCGCGCGCGGCATGGCGCGCCTTCAGCAGCGCGTTCTCGACAAAGCTGAGGCCGGTTTCCTCGGCATCGTCCACGCCGAGGCTCGCCTGCGTCACCACTTCAAAGCCGCTATCGGCCAGCAGCAGGTTGAACTCCGCG
>CBAAAD010000661.1:0-1510 GCA_964658785.1 uncultured Methylobacterium sp. | reverse complement strand
TGCGACGACTGATGATGGTATCGGGGCGGTATTTGGGCCCAGGTGAGGCGACGGCGAGTCGCGCATCTGGGCCTTTTTCTTGCCTGCATGGCATGGCGTTCAGTTTGGCGCGCCAATTGACGGGATTCCCTCAGACAAGCTTGTTAAGCTTGCAGCCCCAGCCGTTCCGTGCAACGGCTGCGCAGGAGTGATGCATGCGCGTTCTGGTGATCGAAGACAATAGCGATATCGCGACCAACATCGGCGATTATCTGGAAGACCGCGGCCACGTGGTCGATTTCGCCGGTGACGGCGTCACTGGCCTGCATCTGGCGGTGGTGCACGATTTCGACGTGATCGTGCTGGATCTCACCCTGCCCGGCATGGACGGTCTGGAAGTGGCGCGCAAGCTGCGTCACGAGGCGCACAAGCAGACGCCGATCCTGATGCTGACAGCGCGTGACGCGCTGGAGCAGAAGCTGATCGGTTTCGAATCCGGCGCCGACGACTACATGACCAAGCCGTTCGCGCTGCAGGAAATCGCCGCGCGGCTTGAGGTGCTGGCGCGCCGCGGCAAAGGTCCGCAGAGCCGCGTGCTGAAAGTGGCCGACCTCACCTTCAATCTCGATACGCTGACGGTGAATCGCGAAGGCAAGTCGATCCAGCTCAACCCGATCGGCCTGAAACTGCTGCAGGCGCTGATGGAGGCCAGCCCGTCGGTGGTCACGCGTCAGGATCTGGAGCAGCGCGTGTGGGGCGAGGAGCTGCCCGACAGCGACTCCCTGCGCGTGCATATTCACGGCCTGCGCGCGGCAATCGACAAGCCGTTCGAGAAGCCGCTGATCCACACCCGCCACGGCATTGGCTACCGGATGGTCGAGCCGGATGCAGTCCAGGCGTAAGCTTCGGTTTCGATTGATTGTCTCGTTCGCGCTGTTCGGCTTTGGCCTCAGCGCGACGTTTGCCGTGGCTGCGTTGTACGTTCGTGCGAGGGTTGAGAACCAGCTGATCAACGATAGTTTGCAAAATGATACTGACCAGGCGGTCGATCAGATCATCGCGCACCCTGATCAGCAAGCGCATTCGGAATTGCTTGAGGCTTGGTTCAAAAGCGACCGCACCATCTACAAGATGCCGCTGGCTTGGCAAGACCTGAGTACAGGCGTGCACGACATCCAGGAAACGGATGCCAGTGGAAGGGCCAGACATTACAAACTGGCAGTGCAGCGAAAAAACGGCATCATTGGATTTACTCGTTACGACATTAGCCGCGAGGACCTCGGCAAGCGGCAGTTGATCACTTCGCTTGTTGGTGCAGTAATCATTTTCAGTCTGCTTTCGCTTGGGATAGGACTGTGGTTGTCGCGAAAGGTACTCAAGCCGGTGACCGAGCTCGCCAATCGCCTGCGCGATTTCCGCAAGGCTGGAAAAGCCGAGCCGCTGGCCGTGCACTTTGCCGACGACGAAGTGGGGGAGCTGGCGCGTGCTCTGGACGAGTATTCCGAGCGGCTTACCTCGATGGTCGAGCGTG
>CBAAAD010000660.1:0-1516 GCA_964658785.1 uncultured Methylobacterium sp. | reverse complement strand
CGTGGCTTGATGCGTTCTTTCGCAAGCCCGGAACAGTGATGGCACGCTGCACGGCGGGGTGGCATCGCGGTTAAGCTGTAAGGCTTATCCACGACGCATCGACGCCATGTCCAGCAATTCCTTCGGCAAGCTTTTTACGGTCACCACCTTTGGCGAGAGCCACGGGCCGGCGATCGGCTGCGTGATCGACGGCTGCCCGCCCGGGCTGTCGATCAGCGTCGAAGAATTTCGTACCGACCTCGACCGTCGCGCCACCGGCAGGAGCCGCTACACCTCGCAGCGGCACGAGGCGGACGACGTGGAAATCCTCTCTGGCGTGTACGAGGGCAAGACCACCGGCACGCCGATCGGCCTGCTGATCCGCAACACCGATCAGCGCAGCAAGGACTACGGCGACATCGCGCAGACCTTCCGGCCGGGCCACGCCGATTACACCTACTGGCAGAAGTACGGCATTCGCGATCCGCGCGGCGGCGGTCGCTCGTCCGCGCGCGAGACCACCATGCGCGTGGCGGCCGGCGTCATTGCCAAGAAGTGGCTGGCTGAGAGATACGGCGTGCGCATCCGCGGTTATCTCGCGCAGATTGGTGACATCACGCCGAACGCCTTCGACTGGGAGGCGGTCGAGCAGAATCCGTTTTTCTGGCCCGATGCCGGCCAAGTAGTCGAGCTGGAGGCCTTCATCAATGCGCTGCGCAAGTCCGGCGATTCAGTCGGCGCGCGGGTCAACGTGGTGGCCGAGGGTGTGCCGCCGGGCTGGGGCGAGCCGATCTACGGCAAGCTCGACAGCGATCTGGCCAGCGCGCTGATGTCGATCAACGCGGTCAAGGGCGTGGAGATCGGCGACGGCTTCGCCGCGGTGAGCCAGCGCGGCAGCCAGCATCGCGACGAGATCCGTCTGGACGGCTTTGCGTCCAATCACGCCGGCGGGATTCTGGGCGGCATCAGCAGCGGACAGCCGGTGACGGCGTCGATGGTGCTGAAGCCCACCTCGAGCATTCTGATCCCCGGCCAGAGCGTCAACACCGCCGGCGAAGTGACCGAGGTCGTGACCAAGGGCCGGCACGACCCCTGCGTCGGCATTCGCGCCACGCCGATCGCCGAGGCGATGATGGCGCTGGTGCTGATCGATCATGCGCTGCGCCATCGCGCGCAGTGCGGCGACGTCGGTACTGTTGAGCCACGGATTCCCTGATGCGGCCCGGCCTGTCCTTCCATCGCATTTTCTTCCATCGCATCATTTTTGACAGGACACTGGCGGCATGAGCGAACGGCAACGCGTGTGGATATCGCGCCCACTTTTTCCCCACATCGTCGCCAGACTCGAAGCGTATTTCGAGGTCTTGACTGAAACGGTTGACCAGACACGATCGGCCGTTCAACTGAAAGCGGCGCTGGCGGATGTCGATGGCGCCATGCTCGGCGGGAGCGACTTTGTGGATGCCTCGGTGCTTGAGGGGAACCGGCGGCTGAAGGTCGTCGCCAACCTCGGCGTGGGCTACAACAATCTGGATAT
>CBAAAD010000659.1:0-1517 GCA_964658785.1 uncultured Methylobacterium sp. | reverse complement strand
TCATCCTTTTGCGGTCGAGGAGCAGCGCAGCGACGCGCGCGATCTGCTCGTCGCCCGACTCAATCGACCGACGCCGCAGCTGGCCGCCGGCCTGGCGCTGCGCGATCTGGCGCACGCGTGTATCGATGTTTCCGACGGCCTGATCGCCGACCTCGGGCACATCTGCACGGCCAGCGGTGTCGGTGCGGAAATCGACGCGTCGCTGCTGCCGCTCTCGCCGTCGCTGATAGCGATTTACGACGACGCCAGCGCGCAGCAGTTCGCGTTAACCGGTGGTGATGACTACGAGCTGTGCTTTACCGTGCCGATGAATCGACTCGCCGATGTGCAGTCCGACCTTTCGCGGCTCGGCTGCGGCGTCACACGCATCGGCCGCATTGTCGAAGGCCAGGGTGTCAGCGTGCGTGGCGTCGACGGCCAGTGGCTGGAAACCGGGCAGGCCGGCTGGAATCATTTCGCATGAGTGCCAAGAAAACCCTCAGCGCCGAACAGCGCCGCGCACTGCTCGCCACGCCCGCCGGCTGGCTGGCCTGTGGCTTCGGTTCGGGGCTTACGCCGGTGGCGCAGGGTACCTTCGGCTCACTCGCCGCGCTGCTGCCGTGGCTGCTGTTGCGCCAGCTGTCGTTACCGCTTTATGTCCTGGTTTTGCTGGTCGGTTTTGCCATCGGCGTCTGGGCTTGCGATATCGCCGGTCGCGCCCTCGGCGTGGACGATCACCGCAGCCTGGTCTGGGACGAATTCATCGGCCAGTGGATCGCACTGATTCCGCTGCTGCTTCCGGCGCTGCTGCCGACGCGTTTCCCGACGTGGTGGTGGCTGCTCGCCGGCTTCGTGCTGTTTCGCCTTTTCGACGTGTGGAAACCCTGGCCGATCCGCTGGCTGGATCGTCATCTTAAGGGCGGCATGGGCGTGATGGTGGACGATGTGGTGGCGGGGATTTTTGCGGCGATCGTTTTGGCTGCGGGGCTACTTGTTCTTCGGTAGCCGGTTGGATCTTGTGCAACGCTCAGCTAATTGGGGTTGGTGATGGCCCGACGTCGAATGTTTAGGAAGTTGGCGCTCGGACTCTGCCTGCTTGTCTGCTTGGCTTTTGCGGGTCTCTGGGTCGCAGGGAGCGTACTGATTCATCCGGCGCGCGAAATCGTTGGCGCGCCGCCGCCAGACTTCCCGGCGAGCACGGTCGTTTTCAAAAGTTCGTCCGGCGCGATGATTCATGGCTGGTTTCTTCGTGGAAGCGGCGGAAGCGCAATACTTTTGCTTCATGGCGTGCGAGCCAATCGCCTTGCGATGCTCGACCGCGCCAGACTCCTGCATGGGTCCGGATACTCAGTGCTGTTGGTCGACTTCCAAGCCTCGGGCGAAAGCAACGGAGATGCCATCACTTTTGGCCATCTTGAATCCAAAGACGCGGCGGCCGCGGTGGATCAGCTTAAGAAGCTGGCACCGGGCGAGAAGATTGGAGTGCTCGGAACCTCGATGGGGGGTGCGGCAACCCTGCTTGCCGATCCGCCTCTGAA
>CBAAAD010000658.1:0-1517 GCA_964658785.1 uncultured Methylobacterium sp. | reverse complement strand
GCAGACTCTCCAGTTCATGCCGTGCACCGGGCAAGTCGATTTGTTCAAAGGGCAGTAAAAGCAGGCTGTTCCAGAGGCCGAGCCGCTGCTCGGCCGTGCCAACATGGTCCTTGGCTTTCTCGTGCGCGGCGCGGGCCTCACGCACGGCTTTTTGTACTTCCAGCAGCTGGCTATCAAGCGCGGCGAGGCGATCTTTGTTGTCGAAGCCGGTCATCCAATCCTGATCAAGCCGACGTTGGTCGTGCTTGTCGAATTGACGTCCCTTGCCGGACATCATCCCCTGCTCGGTCATCGCGTGCGGCGTATGCTGGAGTTGCTCGGGCGAATCCACGCAGTGCCGGTCGTGCTCGGCCAGCAGTTGCTTCAGTGCCTCGCGATAATCGTGCGGTTTGTAACTGAGCTTGCGGGTGTAACCGTCTACGAAAAAATCCGCCGTACCCTTGGACGGCTGAACCTCCAGCAGTCGCACATGCAGCTGGTTATGGCGATGATTGATCCAGTCCAGCGCTTGTTTCATGGCCGATGGCGGAACCATCACGCGCAATCGCTGACCGCCGATGGCGCGCTCGATCGCGCCACGCCAGCGCGCCTCTTCGGGCCTGACCTCGACCAACTCCGCCACAAACGGCAGCGCGTCCTCGGCCAGCTGCAACTGTTGCGCCAGATCGCTACGAAATCGCAGGTAATTGAGCGGAATATTGCTGCCGGGCCGGGCGTGTATCTGGTCGCGCTCTTCTTGCAGCAGTGATAAATCTTCCTGCAGCCGTTGCCGCGTGGCACCTGCCTCATACGTTTGTTGCTTGCTCAGCTCCAGCACCTGCTCGGCGATCTTTGCCTGATCGCCAGCTTTGCGCTGGTTCGCCATCAACGATTGCGATGTGAGCGCGTCATTCAGATCAAGGATGCCGGTCAGGCGACGGTAATCGCTTGCATCACGTTCGATGCGAGCCGTCAGCGCCTGCTGCTTTGCTATTTGCTCGCGCAGTTGTTCGGCACTGGCGCCGCCAGCTTTGAGGTAGATGTCACGTAACGTGATCTCCTGTGGTACGGCTGTGCTTATCTGGATTGACAGTTCCTTCAGCTGTGCCGCTTCGCTGTCGATCTGCTCGCTCAGTTGGGCAATTCGCGCCATCCATAACCGGATGGCATGCGCGGCATACCATGGCGCGACGAGGGATTCGAGGTCGGTATGCAGGCTCTTGTTCGCCTGTAGCTGAGTTTGTGTTTTCCACGCGTCGGCAATAGGTAACAGCGACGCGCGCTGCTGGCGCGCCACCTCCAGTTCGTTGTGAATATCGGCCAGGTCGTCGAACTGTTTAGTCACCTCGCCGGCCTGATCGAAGCGGGACTTGTCGTCGAGAACAAAATCCCGAAAGACCTCGTCGATGCTGTCTATTTGCTTCATCCCGGCGGCGCGGTTGAGCAAAGTGAACGCGTTCTCTCCCACTTCGAAAAAATTCCGCAGCTGCGCCAGATAGGCCTGCTTGCTGTCAAACACACGCAGGCCCGGGGTATCT
>CBAAAD010000657.1:0-1522 GCA_964658785.1 uncultured Methylobacterium sp. | reverse complement strand
GTTTGACGGTGTACTGCATGATCGTGGGATCGCCGGCATGGAAACCGCAGGCGATGCTCGCCGAGCTGATCAGCGCCAGCAGCGCATCATCGTCGCCCATGCGCCAGGCGCCGAAGGACTCGCCGAGGTCGCAGTTCAGGTCGATGCGTTTCATCAGAGATCCCACTTGGTTTCGTTCGCTTAGTGTGCCGTCTGATTCAGTCGGCGCTCGATCGTCAGGATAAGCTTCGCCAGCCGCTGCTCACGTTCGTGCCATCGTCGAACAGCATCGTCGAGCGTGCACGGACGAAAGCATACGGCATCACCGGGACGACGCTGCGCCAGCCGTGGCTGGTCCACCGCGGCAATCTGACCAATGCGCGGGTAGCCTCCGGTGACCGGCGCTTCGGCCAGCAGGGCTATCGGCTGGCCGGACGGCGGCAGCTGCAGCGTGCCGGGCAGGGTGGCTTCGGAGATCAGTTCCAGCGACTGGCGCAGGCTCAGCGTATGGCCGTCCAGACGTCCGGCGGTGCGGTTGCTGTCCTTGCTCAGAATGAACTTTCCAGCATGCAGAGTCTGCTGCGATGTCTCGTCCAGAAGATCGGAGTGTTTGCCCGGCAAAAGCGCCAGCGGCTGCAAGGCGAAGTCGAACCATGGATGCGGGTCGATGCCCCAGGCTAGCGACGTCAGTGTGTCATTGCCGGGTGCCGATGCCTGCGACGTGCACGCGCCGATCGGCAGCTCGTCACCTGTGCGCAACGCGCGGCCGTTGGCATGGCCGAGCCTGGCATGCAGATCCGTGCTGCGGCTGGCCAGCACCTTCGCCACGTCGAAACCGCCGCCCACGGCCAGATAGCTGCGGCAACCCACCGACATGCCGCCGAGCTGCAGCACGCTGCCGGCGGGCAGATGGCAGCGCGTCCACATCGGGATCGGTCGACCGTCGACCGACGCCTCGATCGTGGCGCCCGTCAGCGCGACGACGGTTGCTTGGGTGAACTTCAAACCAGGTCCGAGCAGGGTGCATTCGATTGCCGCCTCGCCGCCGATGTTGCCGACCAGCGCGTTGGCCAGCTGCCAGGCCGGGCCATCCATCGCACCGGCGCGCCCCACGCCCAGCGCCGCATGGCCCGGGCGACCAGCGTCCTGCAGCGTGCTCAAAAGGCCTGGCTTGAGGACGATAGCGCTCATGCGGATCGCACTTCGGCGAGCTGCTCAAAGGTCGCCCGATCGATCGCGTGAAAGCGAACCCGATCGCCGGCGGCCAGCCGCGATGGCACATCGGCGGCCACATCGAACAGCCGCAGCGGCGTGCGCCCGATCAGCTGCCAGCCGCCGGGCAGCTCGGCCGGATAGATACCGGTCTGCTGGCCGCCGATGGCGACGCTGCCGGCCGGCACGCGCTGGCGCGGATCGGCTCGCCGCGGCACCGCCAGCGCCGGATCGAGCCCGAGCAGATAGGGAAAGCCGGGCGCAAAGCCCAGCATCCCCACTCGATATTCCACGGCGCTGTGACGCGCAATGACGTCCTCGATGGAAAAGC
>CBAAAD010000656.1:0-1540 GCA_964658785.1 uncultured Methylobacterium sp. | reverse complement strand
GACGGCGCGCCGCGGCGGCTCAGCTGAAAGAGGCGGTAGCGTCATGCCGGATACCGTAATGACCGAACACACGGGCAGGTTTGCCACGTGCGAATTTAGGCAGCGACGCGATGCTGCTCGACGTGCGCGGACAGCGTGCGCAGGCTGGTGAAAATCTGCCGGTTGTCCGGATTGTCCGAGCGCAGCTGAAAACCGTAGCGCTTGGACACGGCCAGCGCGATCTCCAGCGCGTCGATCGAATCCAGCCCGAGATCACCACCGAACAGCGGCGCGTCGGGATCGATCTGGTCGGGCGTCACGGTATCGAGATTCAGACAGTCCACGATCAACGTGGCCAATTCGTGTTCCGACGCTGTCTGCTCTGCCATGCTCGATTCCGACTGGGATAATGCCTCGCCTGCACCCGGTGGCGACGGCCACGGAGTGTAACATGGCGACCTTAACGTTCTTGGTTGCACCGCATGGTTCAGAGAAGTGAAAACCCGCAGTTTGATGCCGTTTTGCGCCGCGCCCCGCGCGTGTCCTACCGGGTCGGCGATGCCGCTGCCGCGCTGAACGAAGCCGGCACGCTGGCCCTGCTCGGCTTCGGCGCCGGCAGCCAGAGAACGGATGACCCGCGCACGCTGCAAGTCGCGCTGGAAAGCTTCGACGCGCCGGCGCCGCTGGAGATCTGGCAGGTCGATGCGCCAGTGACCCAGGGCACCGTCGGCGCCCTGCGCTGGTCGGCCGGCGGCGGCTGGCTGTTCGCGGCGATCGAACTGGACGAGCGTGAGCACGGCGGTCCCGAAGGCGCTGCCAACACGGCCTACGCGCAGCTGCGTCACTTTCTCGAACAGCGTGCGGAGCGGCACGTGCTGCGCCTGTGGAATTACCTGGGCGCCATCAACGAAGGCGCGGGCGATGCCGAGCGTTACAAGCAGTTCTGCGACGGTCGCGCCGCCGGCATGGGCGATTTCTTCGCCGACGGCTTCCCCGCGGCAAGCGCCATCGGCCATCACGGCGCGGCGCATCGGCTGCAGATTTACCTGCTGGCCTGCGATCAGCCCGGCGCGCGCGTGGAAAACCCGCGTCAGGTCAGCGCCTGGCGCTATCCCCGCCAGTACGGCCGGACGCCGCCAAGCTTCGCCCGCGCCATGAGTCTGCCCGGCAACGACGTGCTCGCGATCTCCGGCACCGCCGCCGTGGTCGGGCACGCTTCCGCCCATAACGACGATCTGGATGCGCAGCTCGACGAAACCCTGATCAATCTCGAAACCCTGCTCGCCAGCGCCGACATGCCCGCCGGCTTCGACACGCACTCGCCGCTCAAAGCCTACGTGCGCCATGCCGTGGATGCCCCACGCGTGCGCGACTTCTTCCGCCGCCGCCTGCCCGGCGTACCGGTGCTGCTGCTACACGGCGACATCTGCCGCCGCGAGCTGTTGGTGGAGATTGATGGGTGGCGGTATGCGTGAGGGCGGGGAACGGGACGCGCGCAGCGCGAACGCCGCAGGCGACCCGAAGGGCGAGCGGCGAAGCCGCGAGTAAAAGGGAACAGGGA
>CBAAAD010000655.1:0-1540 GCA_964658785.1 uncultured Methylobacterium sp. | reverse complement strand
CCAGCCGCGACCGCTCACCGCGGCGCAGGGTGATATGCGCCGAATGCTCCCACTGCTTGAAACGGTCCACGGCGTAGGTGAGGCCGGAGGTGGTTTCGGTGAGATAGGGCGTGTCGATCTGCTCGACGTTGCCCAGGCAGACGATCTTGGTGCCGGGGCCGGCACGGGTGATCAGGGTTTTCATCTGCTTGGGTGTGAGGTTCTGCGCCTCGTCGATGATCAGGTAACGGCTGAGGAAAGTGCGACCGCGCATGAAGTTCAGCGAACGGATCTTGATGCGCGAAGCGAGGAGATCATTCGTCGCCTGGCGGCCCCAGCTGCCGCCGTCTTCGGGGTTGGCGAGCACTTCGAGATTGTCGGTGAGCGCGCCCATCCACGGCGTCATCTTTTCCTCTTCGGTGCCGGGCAGGAAGCCGATGTCCTCACCGACGGACACCGTCGCGCGGGTCATGATGATCTCGCGGTAACGCTGCTGATCCATCACCTGCGCCAGGCCGGCGGCCAGCGCCAGCAGGGTCTTGCCGGTGCCGGCGTTGCCCAGCAGGGTGACAAAATCGACGTCGGGATCCATCAGCGCATTGAGGGCGAAATTCTGCTCGCGGTTGCGCGCGCCAATGCCCCACACGTGGTGGTTGGCGTGCGAGTGATCGTCCAGCAGCACCAGCGTCGCGTTGACATCATCGAGGTGCAGTACACGCAGCTCGACCTCGTTTTCGCCCGGCAGGAACAGGCACTGGTTCGGGTACCAGTCCTCGTCGTCGCGGCGGTCGACCTTGTAAAAGGTGCGACCACGCTCACTCCACGATTTCACTTCGGGGTGGTGATTCCAGAAATCTTCCGACAGCTCGGCCGAGCCGGTGTAGAGCAGGGAAAAATCGTCCAGCGCGCGATCGTTTTCGTAGTCTTCGGCGACCACGCCTTCGATGCTGGCCTTGATGCGTAGGTTGATGTCCTTGGTGACGAGGATGACGTCGCGATCGGGGTGCTGATCGCGCAGCTCCATCACCGAGGCAAGAATCTGGTTGTCGGCCTTGCCGCGATTGGCGCTGAGGCGCTGCTCGAAGTACAGCCGGCCCACCGCATTGTCGCGTTTGAGCTTGATGCCTTGGGGATTGGTCAGCTCGAGCCCGTCGCTCAGCTTGCCTTCCTTGCCGCGTTCGACCAGTTCATTGAGAAAACGGCTGACCTGTCGTCCGTTTCGCGAAACTTCCGAGGCGCCCTTCTTTTTTTCGTCCAGTTCCTCCAGCACAGTCATCGGGATAAAGACGTCGTGCTCCGCGAAGCGGAACAGCGAGGTCGGGTCATGCAGCAGGACGTTGGTATCGAGAGCGTAGATGCGCGTGCTTCCGGTCATGCGGAAGAGTCCTCGCTGGTGGGTGGGTGGCGCAGTAACGGCATGCAGTTTGCTGCCGTCGGATAGTCACGGCGCTCGGCGCGCAGGTGCCGAGCGGTCGTGTATGTGCAAGCCTGGCGTCGCTTGAACTTCACCGGGCGGGAATGGCGTCTAGCACGGCCTGCGCGTGGCCAGGCACCTTCACGC
>CBAAAD010000654.1:0-1542 GCA_964658785.1 uncultured Methylobacterium sp. | reverse complement strand
CTTCCATCAAGGCCGTATCGGTTGCTCGTTGCTTGCCGGTTTGCATGCTGCAGCTCCTGCGCTGCCGCGATGGCAACCGTAGGCTCGGAATGATCCGCGCACTCGTGTGATGCCCGCGCCAAGCGGTCATCGATCGCACCGTGCATGACCTGCCACCCTGGCTATCCAACGCGGAGGCCACGACGTACACGCCACGGCCACCCTTCCCTCACGTCGTGTTGTTCGGTCCTGTGGCTCACTGGGTGCTCTTCAGACTTCACGGTGTTCGCTTCATGCTCAGCATATCTCCCGATTCCCAACCGATGGATTGCGAAAAACAGTTCATCCGACACGTCGAACAGGCAGGATTCCCTTGCCTGGCAGCGCGGGCAGCGGTGGCGCGAGAGCAGATACAGTTTTTCGTCGCCGGACCCATCGACTGCCCCGACAGCGATGCCGCGCTGCTGGCCGAACTGACCGAATACGCCAAGCCTTCCGAGGACAGGTCGGCATTCCAGAGTTTTGTGGCGCTGTTTCCAGGCAGCCCGACCCAATCCCCGGAAGCTTTCGAAAAGTCGCTCTGGCAACGGCTGCAAAAGCTGCACGAACGTGACGCACGCCACTGCGCGTGGGATCCCGACGTAAGCGGCGACCCGGCGTCGGATCATTTCAGCATGAGTCTGGGCGGACACGCTTTCTACGTGGTCGGCATCCACCCCGGATCGGAGCGACGCGCGCGCCGCTGTCCGGTCACCGCGATGGTGTTCAACCTGCACCGGCAGTTCGAACAGCTGCGCGAAGAGGGCCGCTACAACCGCTTCCGCGATGAGATCATCGAGCGCGACGTGGCATTCGATGGCGAAGCAAACCCCATGCTCGCCGCCCACGGCGCATCCAGCGAAGCACGACAGTACAGCGGCCGCATGGTGGACTCTCAGTGGCACTGCCCATTCAAGCCGGTAGCGTCGTCCAGTAACGATCACTGACCAACAGTCGACCCCAGTCAAGCTACGCGTTCGTTTTCTCTCGTTTTGAAGTAACGTATCGAATGCGTATGCGGCCGGCTATTCTAAGCTGTCGGGAAGCCGCCACTGCCTGGAATGTCCAGTGAATACAAAATATTTGGCACAGCACCGTCTGCGTTCTTTTTTGATGGCGTGGCTGACACTCGCGACGGTTACGCTGTCCTCTCTTGCAAATGCGGCGGTAGATCATATCGACGTTACGCAACGCAAACCTTTTCAGAATGGCAAGGTATTTCCTGGCGTCGGCACGTATGAAGAAATTCACGGCCGCGCATGGTTCAAGCTCGATCCAAAGAGCCATGCCAACAGCCGCATCGTCGACTTGAAATATGCGCCGCGAGACCGCCATGGCATGGTGGATTTCTCGACGGATTTTGTTTTGGTCAGGCCCACCAAGGACCTGGATTCAACCCTTCTTTACGACGTCAACAACTGCGGCGGTCAGATCACTGGCGGCCTGAATTTCGGTCTGGACTTTGGCAAGACTCCGCCGTTCGTTGATACGGCTTTCTTGCAGCGCAACGGTTTTTCCATACTG
>CBAAAD010000653.1:0-1549 GCA_964658785.1 uncultured Methylobacterium sp. | reverse complement strand
CTGTTCGAGGCCTGCGCCGAGCGCGGCACGATAAGCTTCGATTACGACACCCGCGTCTTTGCGGGTCATCTGGCCTGACCATGTACGACGTTCTTCGCCCCCTGCTGTTCAAGCTCGATCCCGAAGTGGCGCACGGCCTCACGCTGTACGGGCTGGGCGTGGCTCAGCGCAGCGGCTTCGCGCACTGGCTGGCCAGGCCGCCGGTGGATCTGCCGACCACGGCGTTCGGTATCACCTTCCCCAATCCGGTCGGCCTGGCAGCGGGGCTGGACAAGAACGCCGACCATCTCGATGCGCTGGCCGCGCTTGGTTTTGGTTTTATCGAAGTGGGTACGGTCACGCCGCTGCCGCAGCCGGGCAACGACAAGCCGCGCATGTTCCGGCTGGCCGGGCACGAGGCGATCATCAATCGTCTCGGCTTCAACAACGGTGGCGTCGAGGCGCTGGTGCGCAACGTGCAGAAGGCGGCGTATCGCGGCGTGCTCGGCATCAATATCGGCAAGAACAAGGACACGCCGAACGAGCGCGCGGTCGATGACTATCTGATCTGCCTGCGCCGGGTGCACGAATACGCCAGCTACATCACCGTGAATATCTCCTCGCCTAACACGCAGGGCCTGCGCGATCTGCAGGAAGAGGCCACGCTGCGCCGCTTCATCGGCACGCTGCGCGAGGCGCAGGAGCAGCTCGGCTCGCAGCAGGGAAAGCGCAAGCCGATGCTGCTGAAGATCGCGCCGGATCTGGCCGAAGCCGAGCTCGATGCGATCGCCGAGGTGCTGCTCGATACCGGCATCGACGGCGTCATCTGCACCAACACCACGATCGATCACGCCGCGGTGGCGGACGATCCGCAGAGTAGCGAGACGGGTGGTCTTTCCGGCAGGCCGCTGTTCGATCGCGCCACGACCGTGCTGGCCGGTATGAGCCGTCGCGTGCAGGGGCGTATTGCGCTGATCGGCGTCGGCGGCATTCTCGATGGCAGCAACGCGGCGGAGAAAGTCGAGGCCGGCGCGGCGCTGGTGCAGATCTATTCCGGGCTGATCTATCGCGGGCCGCAGCTGATCGGCGAATGCGTCAACGAAATGCGCCGGCAGCGGGAAGACACGCATGCCGGCTGAGCGCATCAACACCACGCCGCAGGGCACGGACATGCCAGCGGAGCGAATAGATATGGGTGGCTACACGCTGATCGAAAACGCCTCGCTGGCGACCCGCAACACGCTGCGCGTGGCGGCCAAGGCCAGCCTGCTGGCGGAAATTCGCGACGCTACCAAGCTGCCCGAGCTGCTGCAGTTTCCTGGCATCCGCCATCGCCCGCTGCTGGTACTGGGCGAGGGCAGCAACGTGCTGTTTACCGGCGACTTCGACGGCACGGTGCTGGTCATGGCCACGCGTGGCGTCCATGTTGAGACGCTTGCCACAAGCGGCGTGCAGGTCGAAAGCGATGGCGACAGCGCGCGTATCGCGGTGGCGGCCGGCGAGCGCTGGGACGATTTCGTGCGCTGGACCCTGGGTCAGGGTTACGCCGGCATGGAAAACCTGATCCTGA
>CBAAAD010000652.1:0-1557 GCA_964658785.1 uncultured Methylobacterium sp. | reverse complement strand
GCTAAACGGAGCGCGAACCAGAAACGCTTTCTGCGCGAGGACGGCGTGGTGATGGTGGCCACGGTTGCGTTCGGCATGGGCATCGACAAGCCGGACGTTCGCTTTGTGGCGCATCTCGATCTGCCGCGCAGCATGGAGGGCTACTACCAGGAAACTGGCCGCGCGGGTCGCGACGGCCTGCCGGCGGAGGCGTGGATGATCTACGGCCTGTCCGACGTGGTGACGATGAGCCAGATGATTGCGCAGTCCGAATCGGCGGACGATCGCAAGCGCGTGGAGCGGCAGAAGCTGGAGTCGCTGCTTGCGTATGCCGAGGCCACCGACTGCCGTCGCGAGCTGCTGCTGGGCGCGTTCGGCGAGGTGTATCCGGGCCCATGCGGGCACTGCGACAACTGCATCGAACCGCCGAAAACCTGGGACGCCACGGTGCCGGCGCAGAAAGCGCTGTCAGCGGTGTACCGCAGCGGCCAGCGTTTCGGCTCCGGCCACGTCATCGACATTCTGCGCGGTGAGGAAACGCCGAAGGTGTTGAGCTCCAATCATCACCAGCTCAGCACCTTCGGCATCGGCGCATCAATGGACGAGAAGCAGTGGCGCTCGGTGTTTCGCCAGCTGCTGGCGGCCGGCCTGCTCGAGGCGGACGCCGAGGGTTACGGCACGCTCCGTCTGACGCCCGCCAGCCGCGCCGTGCTCAGTGGCGGACAGACGGTGAAGCTGCGCGAGGACGTGCGGCCAGCGCGCGGCGGTAGCCGTCGGCGCGACAGCAAGCTGGTCACAGGCGGCAGCCTGGGTATCGAGGCATACGAGCAGTCGATGTGGGACGCGCTGCGCGCCGTGCGCACGCAGCTGGCCAAGCAGCACGGCGTGCCGCCGTACGTGGTGTTCCACGATGCCACGCTGCTGGCGATGCTGCGCGCGCTGCCGGCGAACGAAGAGGAGCTGGCCACCATCAGCGGCGTCGGCGAAGCCAAGCTCAAGCGCTACGGCCGCGATTTTCTGGCCGTGATCAACGCGCAGGAATAGCTGCCGCGATCATCGCGTGGCCGAATTTGTACTTCCGCCGAATATCCCGCTTTTGCCGTTTCGTGCTGCGCTGCGGCGGGCGATCCGATGACCTACACGCAACAATTGGCGGGCATGGCCGCAAGGACTTGGCGTGCCTCGGCACGGGCGTGCCGCACTACAGAGGTTTAGTCGGCAGCACGCATGAAGGGCAAGTCCACCTCATTCGATATTGCGCATCTGGCCGGGGTTTCCCAGTCCACGGTGTCGCGCGCGCTGCGCGGCAGCCCTCTGGTGAACGAGGAGACGCGTCGGCGCATCCAGGCCGCGGTAGAGCAGCTCAACTACAAGGTCGACAAGAACGCCTCCAACCTGCGCCGCATGCACTCGGGCACGCTGGCACTGCTGCTGTTCGAAGACCCGACCACCGACGAGTCGCACATCAACCCGTTTTTCCTGTCGCTGCTTGGCTCGATCACGCGGGCCTGCGCCAAGCAGGGCTACGACCTGCTGATCTCGTTTCAGCAGCTGTCGCACGACTGGCACGCCGATTTC
>CBAAAD010000651.1:0-1559 GCA_964658785.1 uncultured Methylobacterium sp. | reverse complement strand
TTTTCCGTCCGACGCAGATAAATACCAATCACCGGCATCGCCCTGTCGAGCGCTTGGCCGCGGTGATCGCCCTCATTCGACGCGTGGCCCACGGCAGCGAAAGTCTTTCTGCGATCCGACAGAGGAAACCACGCATCCAGCGATGGGGGCTGATGTTGAAGCACGGAATACGCTGAATATCGGGACCCTTGCTCTCCCTCATCCGCCCCGCTTTACGGGAAACCCTTGCGCGCTTTATGAAATTGAACGGGCATCACCGCGATATCGCTTTGCAACATCGCCGCATACACGCCAACCAACGCTCGAAAGCCATTCGCCAGTGGCTCGCCAAGCCTGCAAAGCGCCCAACGCCCACCGATTCCATCCGCCCGGGCTCGTGCATTGCTGCGACCGCAGCAATGTTATTTAGATCGATCCAGTACGCGCAAGGCGCGAGCAATGTTCCAAGATGGCCAGTGAACAGCTCCATCGACCAAACCGTCGCGGCAGCGGCGCCCGATCGAATCAGGCGCCATCGATCCGCGCTCCATCGAATCACGGCTCACAAGGACACATGATGATGATCAAGACGTTGCTTTTCATCGCAGGCATGGGCGCCACCGCGGCGGCCTCCGCGCAGAGTGCCATCACCGTGGCGGTGGTAAACAACCCCGACATGGTCACCATGCAGAAACTGTCCGGCGAGTTCGGCAAGCTGCATCCCAACGTCAAGGTGAATTTCGTCACCCTGCCGGAAAACGAATTGCGCCAGAAGGTCACCACCGACATTGCCACCAGCGCCGGCCAGTACGACGTGGTGATGCTGAGCAACTACGAGACGCCGATCTGGGCAAAGAACGGCTGGCTGATGCCGATGACCCCGCCCGCGGACTATGACGTCAACGACCTGCTGCCATCGGTGCGCAAGGGCCTGTCGTACAACGACAAGATCTATGCGCTGCCGTTCTACGCCGAGTCGTCGATGACGTATTACCGCAAGGACCTGTTCGCCGCGGCCAAGCTGACCATGCCGGCCGAGCCGACCTGGACCCAGATCGGCCAGTTCGCCGCCAAGCTCACCGACAAGTCCAAGGGCACCTACGGCATCTGCCTGCGCGGCCTGCCCGGCTGGGGCGAGAACATGGCGCTGTTCGACACCATGGTCAACGCCTACGGCGGCCGCTGGTTCGACATGAACTGGAAGCCGGAGCTGACCTCCGCGCCGTGGAAGAATGCCGCCAACCAGTACAAGACCCTGCTGACGCAATACGGCCCGCCGGGTGCGACCTCCAACGGCTTTACCGAATCGGAAACGCTGTTCGCCAACGGCCAATGCGCGATGTGGGTGGATGCGACGGTCGCGGCGGGCTATCTGGCCGATCCGAAGACCTCCAAGGTGGCCGCCAACGTCGGCTTTGCCCAGTCGCCGCACGAGGTGACCAAGGCCGGTTCCAACTGGCTGTACATCTGGGCCCTGGCGATTCCGAAATCGTCCAAGCACGCGGCCGACGCACAGACCTTTATCGACTGGGCGACCTCGAAGGATTATATCGCCACGGTGGCCAAGGCCAAGGGCTGGG
>CBAAAD010000650.1:0-1569 GCA_964658785.1 uncultured Methylobacterium sp. | reverse complement strand
GCCACGTTGACCAGCGGCGCCAGGCCGTACAGCTTCCACGCGATCAGCAGGCCGGCCAGCACGAGCGCACCGACGAACGCCGCCACGCCGGGCCAGCCGCCAGCGGCGTAGAACAGGCCGCCGCTGGCGCCGGCAACGCTCGAACCCATGTAATAGCTGAAGAGATACATCGACGACGCCTGCGCCTTGGCGTTGCCCGCGCGGCGGCCGACCCAGCTGCTGACGATGGAATGGCCGCCGAAAAAGCCGAAGGTGATCGCCACGATGCCGAGCATGATCAGCCACAGCGACGACAGCAGGGTCAGGCCGATACCCGCCAGCATCAGCGCGAAGGCTGTCCACAGCACCTTGCGTCGCCCCAGCCGCCCGGCGAGGCTGCCCATCCAGGCCGAGCTGAAGGTGCCGATCAGATAAATGCCGAAGATCAGCCCGACCACTGCCTGGCTGAGGTTGAACGGCGGCGCCAGCAGGCGATAGCCGAGGTAGTTGTAGACGGTGACAAACGCACCGAGCAGCAGAAAGCCCTCCAGAAAAAGCCACGGCAGGCCGGGATCGCGAAACATCCGCGCGAAGCGATCGAGCAAGGCGCGTGCGCGTAAGGGCTGTGGCACGAAGTTGCGCGTGGCCGGTAGCGCGCGCCAGAAGATCAGCCCGCAGACCAGGCCGATCACCCCGACCACGCTGACGCCGATATGCCAGCCGAAGAAATCTGCCAGCACGCCGGTGATCAGCCGACCGCCCATGCCGCCGACCGCGCTGCCGCTGATATACAGCCCCATGCCCAGGCCGATCGATTCCGGATGCATCTCCTCACTGAGATACGTCATCGCCACCGCGGGCAGTCCGCTGAGGGTGATGCCCAGCAGGGTGCGAACCACCAGCAGCGCGCTCCAGCTCGGCATCCACGCCGAAATCAGCACCAGCACCGCCGACACCAGCAGCGACACCACCATCACCGACTTGCGGCCCACCGCGTCGGACACCGCGCCGGCAAACAGCATCATCACCGCCAGCACGCCCGTGGTCAGCGACAGCGACAGGGCGCTGGCGGCGGCGCTCACCTGATAGTCGCGGGTGAATTCCGGCATCAGCGGCTGCACGCAGTACAGCAGTCCGAACGTGGCGAAGCCGGCGGCGAACAGCGCCAGGTTGGTGCGCCGAAACGCCGGCGTACCGTGCCGAATCCAGTCCGGCTCGATCGCCACCTCGATCCTGGCTTCGATCTCCCGCAGGCGTTCCATGGTGATGCTCCGATCCGGCGACGACAGGCCGATGTGGCGCAAGATTAATCCATCCCATCCAGACGATCGATCATGCAAAACGTCCGCTTTGAGAGGTTTGGCATATCGAAGCAGGCGACGGATGCGCTCGCCAAGCGGGGGCCTTTCACGGCTGCGCCAGGGCGAGCGCCACGCGGGTTCGTCGCGCTGAACCAGGCCGATGATGCAGGTCCGGCCGAGGTCTTCATCAGACCCTAGCGTATGCCGTCGGACACGCGTCGAGCCGCCGCCGGCCTCGCTGTGGCAGGCGTCGCAAGAGCATCCTCAACCGCTCCATCGAGCGCCAGCA
>CBAAAD010000649.1:0-1581 GCA_964658785.1 uncultured Methylobacterium sp. | reverse complement strand
GGTCGACGGCATGTCACCGCAGCTGCAGGAATCGCTCTCTGCGTCGATCCCCTTCCCGTCGCGCCTGGGCAAGCCGGCCGAGTACGCCGATACCGTCGGCTTCATCCTAGGCAACCGCTATATCAACGGCGAGACCATTCGCCTCGATGGCGCGGTGCGGCTGCAGCCTAAGTGAGTGTCGGGGAAAGGGGAACGGACAAAGCATCGCTCATTCCTCCTGGTTTCCATATGCCCCGGGCGCCGCATGAACTCTTCGATTCACCGTCGTGTTTGCCACCGCGAGACGCTGCACGTTCCCTGTTCCCTGTCCCCCGTTCCCGCCTTTCCCACTAATCCAAGAGCCCCGCAATGAAAGCTTCCGACGTCAAGAAAGGTAACGTGGTTGAACACGACGGCACCGTCTACCAGGTGCGCGACTTCGAGCGCAGCTCGCCGGGCGCGCGTGGCGGCAACATCACGTTTCGTTTCATCCTGTATTCAATTCCCGGCGGCCGCAAATTCGAACTGAGCCTGCGCTCGGAAGACGAACTGCGTGAAATGGATCTGGTCCGCCGCGCCGCAAACTTTTCGTACATGGATGACGGCGCTTTCGTCTTTATGGACGCCGAGGATTACACCCAATACCTGCTGTCGCCCGAGCTGGTCGGTGATAACGCGGGCTATATCGTCGAGGGCATCGAGGGCTATTACGTGCAGCTGATCGACGACGCGCCGGTCGGCCTGCAGGTGCCCAGCAGCGTGATCCTCACCGTGGTCGATACCGCGCCTGAAATGAAAGGCTCCAGCGCGACCAAGCGCAACAAGCCGGCCAGGCTCAGCACCGGTATCGAGCTGCAGGTGCCCGAGTACATCAGCAACGACGAGAAAGTCTGGGTCAATACGATCACGGGCGAATTCGCCGGCCGCGCCTGAACGCCTTCAACGCTTGAAATACCACGGCGCCGCGCCCTGCCCGGCGCCGTATTTGTTGGAGCCTTCTGCAACGCAAACCACTCACGCATTAAACGCGGTTTGAAAGCTTCGCTCCGGCGTCTGCCCTTGTGATGCAGAATCAGCACTCGGCCATCGGAGTCAACTACGCCCTATGCCCACCACCGGCTACTCGCTGAGCAGAAAAACGCTGGAGAGCCTGACCACGGCCAAGCGGCCGGACGTGCCGCTGTGGGTGCTGTTGCGCAATACGGCGGCGGTGATTTTGCCACTCGGTGTCGGCCTGGCCACCGGTTATGTCGAGGTGGGCATCGGCATCGCCGCCGGCGCGCTCAACACGATGTTTTCCGATCAGCCCGGCCCGTACCGCCAGCGCATGCAGCAGCTGGTGCTGGCCTCGCTCGCCGCTGCCGTGGCCTCGCTTTGCGGATTTCTGATCGGCGATCAGCTGGTTCCGCTGCTTTTTGCGACCATGACCTTCGGATTTTTTGGTGGCCTGCTGGTGGTGTTCGGCGTGGACATCGCGCGCGTCGGCATGACCAGCATGATTCTGCTGGTGGTCACTGCGTATACGCCCACGACGCTTCCGCACGCCCTGCTCGGCGCCGGCCTGCTGCTGGGCGGTGGACTCTTGCTTACGGCATTCTCCAT
>CBAAAD010000648.1:0-1582 GCA_964658785.1 uncultured Methylobacterium sp. | reverse complement strand
CGCACCGCTGCCGCGCGGGCGCAGCGCGGCGATCGACGTGGTGTGCAGAATGCTTGCCCGCTGTGACGCCTTGAGAAACGGCAGCGCCGCGCGACAGGCGCGAACGGCTGCCAGCAGATCGACATGGACACCCGACGTCCAGCTCGCTTCGTCGTCGGCAAAACCGAAGCCGGTGCCGTTGTTGATGAGCACGTCGATGCCACCCAGAGCTGCCGCCGCGTTGGCGATATAGCCGTCTATTTCGTCGAGCTCGGCAAGGTCGCATGGCTGCGCGTGCGTCACCCCGCCGAATGCCGCCATTGCCCCGCGTGTTTCCTCCAGCGCCGCGACACCGCGTGCGCAGATCGATACCGCCGCACCCGCCTGCGCAAATGCCAGCGCTATGCTGCGACCGATGCCACGGCTGCCGCCGGCGATGACGACGCGGTAGCCGTGGAAATCGAACGCATTCTTTGGAGAACTATCGCTCATCGAAACTCAGTGCCAAAACGTGCCGATGCTGAAAAACAGCACGCCAAACAAGGCGACGAGGCCGAGCGTCACCACGACCAGATGCAGATAGCCGAGCACCAGTCCGGCGACCGCCATACCGTCGCCATCCAGCACCGTATCCACCGGCGCGTGGCGTATTTCGCTGCGCGCCATATGCCCGCAGACCACGGCCACAATTGCCCCGATAAAAGGCAGCAGCATCCAGGAGAGGATGCCGAAGACCAGGCTGACGATCGCCATGGTGCTGGTGGTGCGGGTGGTCGGGTACGCCGGTTGATAGCTCATCGGTTCGCTCACGCGTGCAGGGTGGGAACAAAGCCTTCGTGATCGAAAGGCGGATGACGCATCATCCGCCTTTCAACGATCCGATTACAGATCGAACTTGATGCCTTGCGCCAGCGGCAGCGAGTCGGAGTAGTTGATGGTGTTGGTCTGCCGACGCATATAGACCTTCCAGGCATCCGAGCCGGATTCGCGACCACCGCCGGTTTCCTTTTCGCCACCGAAGGCGCCGCCGATCTCCGCACCGGAGGTGCCGATGTTGACGTTGGCGATACCGCAATCCGAACCTGCCGCCGAAAGGAACTGCTCGGCCGCGCGCAGGTTGTTGGTGAATATCGACGAGGACAGGCCCTGCGGCACGTCGTTCTGCATGGCGATGGCTTCGTCCAGCGTGCTGAACGGCATCACGTAGAGGATCGGCGCGAAGGTTTCGGTCTGCACAACTTCGTGCGAATTGGCGATGCCGGTGATGATGGTCGGCAGCACGAAGTTGCCCTTGCGCTCGGTCAGCGCCCTGCCGCCGGTGAGCACCTTGCCGCCAGCTGCCCTGGCTTTTTCCACGGCGGCCAGATAGCCCTGCACCGCCTCGGGGCTGTTGAGTGGGCCCATCAGCGTGGTGGCGAGCGTGGGATCGCCGATCTTGCCTTCGACTTGGCCATAGGCCTTGACCAGGGTCTCGACCACGCTGTCATGGATCGAGTGATGCACGAACAGCCGACGCGTGGTGGTACAGCGCTGGCCGGCCGTGCCGACCGCGCCGAACACGATGCCGGGGATGGCCAGCTTCAGGTCGGCGGTTTCGTCGAGG
>CBAAAD010000647.1:0-1583 GCA_964658785.1 uncultured Methylobacterium sp. | reverse complement strand
GCGACACGACAAGCGGCGCGTTGTGCCGGTCGGTGATCTGGAAAAAATCCTCCACACGCTCGCCAAAGGTGGCAATGCGCGCATCGTGCACGCGCACTTCGGTGGCCAGCATTACCTGCGCTACCGCAGCCAGAATGCCAGGGCGATCGGTGCCAACCAGGGCGAGCTGGGTGCGGTCGCCAGCGGCATGAAACGTGATCCGCGGCGGCGTCTGGAAATGCTTTTGATGACGCGTCATGTTGCGCTTGCACGGCTGCATGCCGGTGGGATGCTCCAGCTCGCCCTGCAGCCGCTGCTGCAGCTCCTGCGCCCGCGCCGCGCTGGCCGGCTGCTGGGTATCGGCCTCCAGCAACAGGAACGTATCCAGCGCCATGCCGGTCGGCGAGCTGAGAATGCGCGACTCCATCACCGAAAAGCGCAGGCGGTCGAGCACCGCAGTCACCGTGGCAAAAAGGCCGTCGCGATCGGGCGTATACACAAACAGCTCGGTGCTGCCGCGCACCGAAAACGGCTGCACGGCGACCAGCGGCACTGCGCCGGCAGCGGCCAGAATGGCACGCGTCTGCCAGGCGATCTGCTCGGGGCGATGGCGCATGAAACTCAGCGGCGGGAAATCGGCCCACACGCGAACGACGTCGGCTTCGGCGAAACCATCATTCATCAGCAGCGCCAGCGCGTGCTCGGAGCATTCGCGCACGCGTTCGGTAGCATCGCGCGGCAAGTTGACGTCGCTGCGCAGCGCGTAGCGCGTGGCGGTATAGAGATCGGACAGCAGCCGGTCCTTCCACGCGTTCCACAGGCGCGGACTGGTGCCGATGATGTCGGCGATGGTCAGCATGTAAAGCTGGCCAAGCCGGTCGCGATCACCGACGAGATCGGCAAAGCGCTGCACCACGTCAGGATCGGTGATGTCCTGGCGCTGCGCGGTGGTGCTCATCAGCAAATGCCAGCGCACCAGCCACGCGACGCGATCGATATCGGCGCGCGGCAGGCCCAGCTGCGCGCAGAACGCGCGCGCGTCGTCCTCGCCCAGCACGGAATGATCGCCACCCCGCCCCTTGGCAATGTCGTGGAAAAGCGCCGCCAGCAGCATGATTTCCGGCTTCGGCAGCGTGCCCCAGATCTGGCAGGCGACGGGGAATTCGTTGATCGCGGCCGGCTCGGCAAAGCGCGCGACATTTTTCAGCACGCGCAGCGTGTGCTCGTCCACCGTGTACACGTGAAACAGGTCGTACTGCATGCGACCGAAGACCTTGCCGAACGCGGGCAGAATCGCCGCCAGAAGGCCGTGCCGATTCATGCTCCACAGCGCATTGACGGCCGGTGCGCCGCGGCGAAGCAGATGCAGAAACGCCTCCAGCACGCCCCGATCGGTCGACAGCGATTCGCCGTGCGCGGCGGTGGCCTGATGGATGCGGCGCATGGTGTCGGCGGTAAAACCGATCACGCCCGGCTGATCGAGCCGCGCAATGAATACGTCGACCAGCGCCGCCGGCCGCTGCAGGAAAAGCTCGGGATCACGTGCGGCGAGCCGCTTGCCGAAGCGCAAAAAATCGGCGCCCGCCGGCTGCGCCGCCGAAGGC
>CBAAAD010000646.1:0-1583 GCA_964658785.1 uncultured Methylobacterium sp. | reverse complement strand
CTCGCCGACGCCGACACCCAATCGAGCACCCAACAGCTGGACAAAATTGGCAGCAATGCCCGTAGCTGCGGTCAGCAGCGTCCAGACCAGCAGGCTGGCCCCGATGATCCATTTGCGGCTGCCACGATCGGCCAGCCGTGCCAGCGGAATGGCGACGATGCCGCCCATCACCGCAAAGGCGACCCCGGTCATTACGCCGAGCTCGGTATCGGTCAGGCCGAATTCCAGTTTGATCGGTGCCATGAACATCGAGATGACGACGCGATCCACCGCGCACAGAAAGCCGATCAACGACACCACAAACAGCACGTAGGCGCGGTAGGCCGAGCTAAAGGACGCGGGTGATTCGGACGGCAGCACAGGAACAGTGCCCACCAGCGGAATATCGGCAAGATGGACGTCCAAAGTTTCTTCAGGATGGCGGGCCAATGGTTTCATGGAAGTTCCTCGGACACTTTTTCCGCCGGACGGCCTTCCGTAGACAAATAAGCGGGTGGCGCTTTGCTATCGACTCTGCCGTCGCGCATGAACGTAGCCAGCGCGTCGGACCACAGATGCCAGTCGGCGCCGGAAGCGAAATGTCCTTTTTCGCTGTCCAGCTCGACGTAGAACCAGCTCAGTTTTGCCGCGTCCAGCAACGGTCCGACCTCTTCGATCAGCGCCGGCGAAAAGACCGGGTCGGTGCGCGAATTAACCAGCAGCACCGGCGCACGAATGGTCTGCAAGCGCGGGCGCACGTCGAACATTTCCGCCGCGCGAAGCAGGGTCACCAGGCTGCCGGCATCGAACTCGTTCGCCCATTCACGCGCGAGTCGCTGCAGTTCCGCGGCGCGCAGGCCAGGGTCGGGAAATCGCGGCAGCAGCTCTGCTTCGACGCCGTACAAGGTCAGCGTCGCGGTGCGCATCTTGGTCAGCGTCTCGATCATGGCGCCGGGGACATCGCAGTAGCGACCATCGTTCCAGGTCGGGTCCTTGCTTAACAGCGCCACCACGGCGCCGGACTGGCCGGCCGAGCCGGGATGAAACGGTGCGCTGACCGCAGCAACCACACGATCCATAAAATCCGGATAGTCGACCGCCCACTGGAAGGCCTGATAGCCGCCGAACGACGGCCCCATGACGGCCACGACGTGGTGCACGCCGAGTGCTTCAAGCATCTGCTTCTGCAGTGCCACGATATCGTGCAGCGAGATCAGCGGGAAATCGGCACCGTAGGGTTTGTTCGTCGCCGGATCGATGCTGCCGGGACCGGTCGAACCATAGCTCGATCCCAGCATGTTCGGACAGATCACAAAATAGCGCTCCGTATCGACCGCGCGACCCGGGCCGATCAGCCCGCTCCACGAACCTTCGGCAACGTTCGAACCCTCGTCCAGCATGGCCGGTCCAGTGGTATAGCCGTGCAGCACCAGTACCACGTTGCTGCGTTCGGCGTTCAACACGCCCAACGTTCGATAGGCCGTGGTGGCCTGCGCCAGCACGTCACCGCTGGACAGCTTGAAATTCGGCACGCTGTGCGTGTGCGACGCGGGGCGAGTATCGATCGGGATCATGAGGTTATTGGCGCCAGCTTGCGAGGTTCA
>CBAAAD010000645.1:0-1586 GCA_964658785.1 uncultured Methylobacterium sp. | reverse complement strand
GAGCGCATACAGGATGCGCAGATCGTCGGCATCCAGCCTGCTGTCATCGATACCATTGCCATCGATGCCGCGAAAGTGGTGATGAAATGCGCGGATCACGGCCGCGTGGTCGTCCGGCGGATAGCCGATCACGCCCAGCGCCATCCACGGATCGAAGCCCGGCGGCGGATCGATCAGCGGCCCCTGCGGCCACAGCCCGAAACCGGCATCGGCCAGCTGCTTCCACGGAAACAGCGGGCCGGGATCGCTCTTGCGCGTGGGCGCGAAATCCTCGTGACCCACAATCTGCGTCCGCGGAATATGCAGTCGATCGGTGAGGTCGGTGAGCAGGCGCAGCAGGCTGCTGATTTGTGCGGGCGCGAACGGCGAGCTGCCGTCGTTGTCCAGCTCGATGCCGATGGAGGCGGAGTTGACGTCGGTGATCGTGCCCCAGCGGCCCGCGCCGGCGTGCCAGGCGCGCATGGAATCTGCGACCAGCTGATAGATGTGGCCATCGCCACCGATCAGATAATGCGCGCTGACCGGGCCTTCGCTATTGCCGGTGCGCAGCGTCTTCAGGCTGTTCTGCACCGCGTTCTCATCGGTGAAGTGCAGCACGATCAGCTGCGCTCGCCGCTCGCTGTAGTTTGGCGAAGGTACCCAGGTGGCGAGCGGGTTGTGTACAGGTGCTGCGGCGCAGGCCGCCAGCAGAGCCGTGGCAATCGGCAGTATCGCCCTCTGCAGCAGCCGCTTTGCTCTGTCGGAGGGATGTTTCCGCATAAGAGGTCTCAGCCGACCTCGCTGCCCAGACGCAGATTGATGCCCAGCACGGTCGCCAGTTCGCGCATCGGCTCGTTGTCCCGCGTCAGCGTCATCCAGCCGGCGTGGCTTTCGGTTTCGGTTTCCCACGCCCACAGCGTGTAGCCGAATTCGGCGAGGCGATCGTAGGCGATGCCGAACAGGCCGGACGCGTCGATGTCGTCGAAAAATTCGTCGTCGTCCGGATCGCCGTTCCAGTCGATCGTGAGGTTCCAGCGCGAGGCCAGCTCGTTGATCGCCTGCACCAGCGAGCGCAAATCGTGCTCGTCCACGATAAAGCCCGAACGCCAGTCGATCACGCGGCCGATCACTTCCACCGGCACCACGTCTTCGGGTTCGACCTCGGCGACCGCCTCGCGGTAATCGACAAACTGCTGCATGGCCATGTCGTCGTCGCCCGGATTGATCAGCCGCAGCAGCTGCCAGACCTGCGACTCGACCGAATCATCATCGGCTTCATCAAAGTCGAACTCGGTCTCGAAATCGTCGTCGTCATGGCTCATGGGCAATCACTTGGAACACGTTATGGAAGCGGTGCATGGTGCGCGCGCGGCGGGAATTTGGGAAGCGGCGCGAATAGCAGGCACCTGGCAATGAGGCGACCCCCGCCGCAACGTTTTGCCATAGCCGCACACGCTGGAAGCCCTGGACAGCGGCGCAGCCGTCTAGCCAGCGATGGCACGTGTTTACAGGCGCTGGATTCCGGCTTGCGCCGGGATGACGATTGAGCACCCGGCGGCAGCGTACGTGTAGCGAGGATGGGATACTTGCGGCATGCCGGACTCACC
>CBAAAD010000644.1:0-1590 GCA_964658785.1 uncultured Methylobacterium sp. | reverse complement strand
AAAATTCGCCGATCGTATTCCTGGGTTTCGGCGCCGACGCGCCGCAGTGGCACTGGAACGATTACAAGGACATCGACGTCAAGGGCAAAACGGTCATCGTTCTGGTCAACGATCCGGGATTCGCCACGCTCGATCCAAAGCTGTTCAACGGCCGCGCGATGACCTACTACGGCCGCTGGACGTACAAGTTCGCCGAGGCTGCCCTGAAGGGCGCGGCCGCCTGCTTCATCGTGCACACCAGCGATGCGGCCGCCGGCTATCCCTTCAGCGTGCTGCAAAACAGCAACAGCGGGCCGCAGCTCAGCCTGCCGATCAGCGTCGATCCGTCGCCGCGCCTGCCGGTGGCCGGCTGGCTGACGCGCCCCGCGGCGGAGCGCTTGTTTGCTGCGGCCGGCCAGAATTTCGATCAGCTGGAAAAGGCGGCTGCGAGGCCGGGCTTCAGGCCGGTGCCGCTGTCGGCCACGGCGTCAGTGAGCCTGAAAAACAAGATCGGCCATATCGAATCGCATAACGTGCTGGCGATGGTGAAGGGCAGCAGCAAGCCTGATGAAGCAGTGATCTACACCGCGCACTGGGACCACCTCGGCACCGATCCGTCGCTGAAGGGGCACAAGGTTTACGGCGGCGCGATCGACAACGGCACCGGCCTGACCATGCTGCTGGAAATCGCCGATGCGTTCGCGCACCAGAAAACGCCGCCGCCGCGCAGCGTGCTGTTCTTCATGCCGACGCTGGAAGAGTCCGGCCTGCTCGGCTCGCAGTACTACGCGTCCAAGCCGGTGTTCGCGCTTGACAAGACCGTCGCGGATATCGCCGTCGACGCGCTGCCGATCATCGGTCGCGCGCATGACATGACGGTGATCGGCAAGGGCCAGTCGCAGCTCGAAGACATGCTGGCCGATGTGCTGAAGTCGCAGGGTCGGGTGATCTCGCCGGAGACCACGCCGGAAAACGGCTTCTACTTCCGGTCCGATCACTTCAACTTCGCCAAGGCCGGCGTGCCGGCGATGCTGCCCAGCTCCGGTCTCGACCTGTTGCAGGGCGGACGCGAGGCGGGTCAGAAAGGCGCGACGGATTACACCGCCCATCACTACCACACGCCGAACGACGTGTTCGATCCGAACTGGGATTTTTCCGGCATCCTTGAGGACACGCAGGCGCTGTACGTGCTTGGCCAGAAGCTCAGCGAAGTGAATGTCTGGCCGAAGTGGTATCCCGACAGTCCGTTCGCGGCCAAGCGTGAGGCGTCCACATCGCATTAGTCAGTGGCCAGGATGCAGCCACCGGTGCTGCATCCTGGGGCGGAATGGGTTGGGATGGAAACTAGCCGTCCATCCTGACTGTGGTGCAGGTCAGGAGACTCTGGCTGACCTGAAATGTCCGCGGCTGTGCCCTTCGACTCCAGCCCTGCGGGCCTGCGCTCAGGGTGAACGGCGGTGGAGTGTGCAGCGATTGCTGCAGTCGAGCAGCGGTGGAGTGATGATCGCTTGTCGCACATGGCGCCGCCGCGCCAGATCGGTTTTTGAATAGACGTCCACTTCTCAGAAACCTCTATCAGACACCTCTATCGGAGGCTCACCCCAGCGGCCT
>CBAAAD010000643.1:0-1593 GCA_964658785.1 uncultured Methylobacterium sp. | reverse complement strand
CGCCAGGCAAGGTGACGTCCATTTCCACCGCCAGCGCGCGCACGCCGGAGACGCGCTCCACGGCCTGCTCGGCGTTCCACTTTTCGGCGTAACTGTCCACGTGGCCAGCCAGCGTCACAATGCCGTTCTTGACCTCGACGCCAATCTGGTTGGCGTTGACGGACGGCTCCCACTTCAGCTCCGTCTCGACGTCGCTCTTCAACTGTGTGTCGTTTTTCATGAGGATGTTCCTGTGTGCGTGACGCAACCGCTTGCGCGTGCGTCGCTGCCCGGAAAGGCCGGGCTTCCCTAGCGGTGTGAATCAATCAACGGTCGCCGATGCACGAGGCGACGCGGTTGAAACGCAGTGCGAAGACGCCACCGGCAAGATCCGCAATCAGGCCGCCAGATCGTGCAGCGCACGCAGCGCCTTGAGCAGCACGTGCGCGTTGAACGTGCTTTTGTAGACGGCCGGCGGCTGGCGCTTGCTGCCGGTAAGCGCGCACACCGCCATCTGCGCCGAACGTATCGAATACTCGACGGTAAACACGACGTCGTCGGGCACTTCGCAGTACTGCCCCATCAGGCCGAGGTTGCCGTAGTGCTCGGGCACGATCGCCGGCCGATCACCCTCGCCGCGCGGCATGAACTGGCTGGTGATGAACGGCATCATGCAGGGAATGCAGATGGCCTTGCGCATGATCGCGTCGGCCTCGGCATTGAAGCGCAAGTGGCCAAGCAGCTCGGTCATCAGCTCCTGCCCGGTGCATGCGGTCATCGGCTTGTCGACAAAGTTGCCGGGCTTGTCGACGTACAGGCCATAGCCCCAGAACACGTCGACACCCTCCGGCTGCCCGATAAAGTGCGGCTGGGACGGCACCACGATCGACAGCAGCCAGTTCGATTCGGGAAAGGTGATCAAGCCGCCCTCGCCCGGCACGTTGCCCGTGCTGTCACGCAGCAGCCTCAGAAACAGCGGGTCGCTCAGCGTCGTGGTGAACGATATCCACTTGGAGGCATCGACGTCACCGTCGAACGCGTGCGGATTGCCGAACTCCGGCCGCCCCCGCGCCAGCTTTTCCCACAGCGCCCAGGCGCCGTGCTTGTCCTTGTCCTTCAGCTCGGGCGCGTGCTGCGTGTCGCCCAGGCTGGAGCCTTCGGTCATCGAGCCCAGCGTTACCAGCACATAGTCGTGCTTGCGAACGATGATCTCACCCAGAATCGGCTCGCCCATCTTTCCCGTGAGCTCGTAGGCCAGCGACTGCACCACCTTTTTATCGCCGTCTTCGCCCAGGCCAAGGTCGGTGATCTGCGTGTCGAACTGAAACACCACGCCGCGGTCTTCCAGCCATTTCTGCAGTGGCCGCACCAGCGAGTCGTACTGGTTGTAAACGGTGCGCATGATGCCTTTGAGACGGTTGAAACCCGACACCATATGCGTGAAGCGCAGCAGGTAACGGCGAAATTCGGCGGCGCTGTGCCACGGCTGAAAAGCAAACGTGGTGCACCACATCAACCAGAAGGACGTCGTGAAAAACGTCGGCGAAAACTGGTCGGCAATGGTAGTGCGACCCAGCACGCCCTCCGATTCGAAAACCAGTCGTTCAATCGTCA
>CBAAAD010000642.1:0-1600 GCA_964658785.1 uncultured Methylobacterium sp. | reverse complement strand
CAGCAGCGTGTCGTAGCCGTGGAAATCCGCTGGAATTTCTTCCTTGCCGTAGCCGGAGGCAAAAACGAACGGCACGCCCTGCTCGCGCAGCTGCTCTGCCAGGGGGAAAACCAGATCGCGGCCCAGGTTGACGTCGAGTATGGCCGCGTCAAATCCCTCGACTTGAGAAATCTTCAGTCCTTCGGACAGGCTGGTCACGCCGTGGACCTGATAGCCGGCATCGGTGAGCAGGTCTACCAGCACCATGGCGATAAAAATCTCGTCTTCAACCATCAGCACGTGCGGCTTGTAATTCATAAGCGGTCTCCTTGTCGCTATGCGCTTCATTGCGCGTGGAACGACGGAACAAGTTCCTGCGGGAAGATTGTGCGACCAGCCGTGACGACCTCGTATGGCATCAGTGAACGCGTAAAGCGCAGTTCATGAACGATGGCCATGCGGCCATCTCCCCCACCTGCGGCCGGACAATCGGCCGCTTCGCGGCCGGAACCTTCCATCTTTGCCGCACTCTTGACAGGCCAGATAGTATGGCTGCGCCCCGCATTGCTCGTCGCGCCGTGCGGAAACGCTCTCCCTGCCGATGCTGCAGCCTGTTCGTCCGTCTTCGTCACTTCAAGGAATTCACGTGTATGACCGCCGCTGACCGCGTGACATCCGGCATTGATGGCCTGGACGCCATTCTGGACGGCGGCCTCCCGAGAAACCGGCTCTACCTGCTTGAGGGCTCACCGGGCTCCGGCAAAACGACGACGGCGCTGCAGTTTCTTCTCGACGGCGTGCAACGCGGCGAGCGCTGCCTGTACATCACCTTGTCCGAAACCAGCGAAGAATTGCAAAGCGTTGCCGCCTCGCACGGCTGGTCGCTTGAAGGCATCTCGTTGTTCGAGCTGGCCTCCGCCGAAGAAGTGCTGGGCGAAGGCCGCGAGCAGTCGATCCTGCATTCGTGGGAAATGGAACTGGGCGGCACCATCCAGCTGATCCAGAAAGAAGTGGAACGCGTCAAACCGATGCGCGTGGTGTTCGACAGCCTGTCCGAGATGCGCCTGCTGGCGCAGGACACGCTTCGTTATCGCCGACAGGTGCTCGCGCTGAAACAGTTTTTTGCGCCGCGTAACAGCACCGTGCTGCTGGTGGATGACCTTACCGGCAACCGCGGCCGGCGGGACTCCCATCTGCACAGCCTCTGCCACGGCGTGATCACGCTGGAGCGTTTCACGCTGGAATTCGGCGCCGCGCGCCGCCGGCTGCAGGTGCAGAAGTTGCGCGGCGTGGATTTTGTCGCGGGTTACCACGACATGGTCATTCGCAAGGGCGGTGTAAAAGTTTTTCCGCGGCTTATCGCCTCCGATCACCACACCGCTTTCATCGGCGATGCGGTTCCCAGCGGCCTGAGCGAACTGGACGCCCTGCTCGGCGGCGGCCCGATGCGCGGCACCAGCACGCTGGTGAGCGGCCCGGCCGGCACCGGCAAGACCAGCCTTACCCTGCAATACGTCAGCGCGGCCTGCGCGCGCGGCGAGAACTGCGTGATCTTCGAGTTCGACGAACGCATCGGCACCATGCTGGTTCGCGCCAAGGCGCTGGGCCTGGATCTGCAGCC
>CBAAAD010000641.1:0-1602 GCA_964658785.1 uncultured Methylobacterium sp. | reverse complement strand
AGCGGGGCCAGGCAGTTGGTGGTGCACGACGCGTTGGAGATGATCGCCTCGCCCTTGTAGCTCTTGTCGTTGACGCCGTAGACGAACATCGGCGTATCGTCTTTCGAGGGTGCGGACAGGATCACCTTCTTGGCGCCGGCGTCGATATGCTTCTGCGCGCCTTCCTTGGTCAGAAAGATGCCGGTGGATTCGATCACCACCTCGGCGCCGACTTCGTCCCACTTCAGTGCAGCCGGGTCGCGCTCGGCGGTGAGGCGGATCTTCTTGCCGTTGATCACCAGCGTGGTGCCGTCGACCGACACGTCGCCCTTGAAGCGGCCGTGTACGGAGTCGTACTGCAGCATGTACGCCAGGTAGTCCGGTTCCAGCAGATCGTTGATGGCGACGATCTCGATGTCGTTGCCGAAGTTCTGCACGGCGGCGCGCAGTACGTTGCGGCCGATGCGGCCGAAGCCGTTGATGCCTACCTTGATCGTCATTGCTGGAAACTCCCGCGCGCAGCGCAGCTCGTTGAATGAACTTCGGATTCTAACAGGGCACGCGGGTGCGGCCACCTGCTCGTCGAAAGAAGCGGCCGGTCGAGAGCTGTCATGCCGCTGTGGCAGACTTCCGGGCCTGTCTGTCTTGATCGGTTGGTCGAACTTCATGAATCTGCGTCCGAATCGTTTTGCCTTTGCTGTCTTTGCTGCTGTGGTGGCGCTCGCCACGCCGCTGGCGATGTGCTGGGGGCCTGAGGGGCACGCGATCGTGGCGGATATTGCCCAGGCGCATCTGGATTCGGCCGCAGCGAGCGAGGTGGCCTCGTTGCTGAAGCTGGAAGGGCTCGATCGGCTGGATCAGATTTCCTCGTGGGCCGACGGCAACCGCAAGGATTTTCCGAACACCGGCAGCTGGCACTACGTCGATATTCCGCTCAAGGCTGGCGGCTACGACGCTGGCCGCGACTGCGCGCAGGGCGACTGCGTGGTGGTCAAGCTCGATGAAAACATTCACGTGCTGGCTGACAAATCGGCATCGCCGCAGGCGCGACTGCTCGCGCTGAAATGGGTTGTGCATCTGATTGGCGACATACACCAGCCGCTGCACGCCGAGGACAACGACGACAAGGGCGGCAACACAGTGCAGGTGCAGTTTTTCGGCAAGGGTAGCAACCTGCATGCCGTGTGGGACGGCGGCATTCTTCGGCATGCGCTCAACCTGCAGCCCGGGCCGAATTACACGTTCGATCACGCGGCGGTGCAGGCCGCTGCGATGACGTTGGACGAGGCTATCACCCCGGCGCAGCGATCAAACTGGGCCACGCATAACATGCTGCCGCAGATCGTCGACGCCTCGATTGTGTGGGCCGACGAGTCGCATACGTTGGCCAGGGATGTGGCCTATGCGGATATCACCAGGCCATCGGGCGATGCGTGGTCGCAGCGCTATCAGCAAAAGGCGTGGCCGGTGGTTCAGACCCGCTTGGAGCAGGGCGGTGTGCGCCTGGCCGAGGTGTTGAACGAGGCGCTGGATTGATTGAGGGACACTACATTGTCACTTGACGAGTGGCGAGTCGCGAGTCGCGGGAAGGAGAGCCTCCTGACGCCCGCTGATATTTTTTAT
>CBAAAD010000640.1:0-1605 GCA_964658785.1 uncultured Methylobacterium sp. | reverse complement strand
CATGGTGTCCGGGCTCATCGCGTTGAGCAGGTCGCCGAGGCTGTCCGCATCGGAAGTCAGCGGCGCCACCACGAAAGCTTCGCCCGCGTAGCCGATGAGCGCATTGAGCCCATCGCGATTGCTCGCCAGCAGGTCGTGCGCCTTGTAGCGCGCGCGGTCCAGCCGGCTGGGCGTAACGTCCCGCGAGAGCATGTGCTGCGACAGCGATAAGGCGATCACCTGCGCCGCGCGATTGGCGTACAGCGGCTGCGCCACGCGATTCCAGGTCGGGCCGGCCAATGCCAGCGCGCAGAGCGTCCAGCCCAGAACGAACAATCCCGATGGCGCATAACGATTGGCCGGCTGACCACGCAGCAGATACGGCAAGAGCTCGGCATCGACCAGGCGGGAAAGCTCGATCGGCGTGGCGCGCCGCCGCACACCCCACCAAAACAGCAGCGGCAGCGCGACGAGCGCGATCAGCCACATCGGCTGAAGAAAATGGAACTGCTTGAGCGCCTCAGTCATGCGGGGCACTCCGCGTGCCAGCGAATTGTCGCGGCACGATGGCGATCAGCAGCAGCACAATCGCGGCACCCAGCGGCCAACGGAACAGTTCTCGCCTGGGCCGCAGCGTCGGGCCGTGCTGCGGCATCGGCTCCAGTGCATCGATGGCGCGATAGGCATCGGCGAGCGCACGGCTGTCGGTGGCGCGGAAGAAACGTCCGCCGGTTTCTGTGGCAATGCTGGTCAGCATGTCGGCATCGAGGTCCGCCGACGGGTTGACCATCTGGCTGCCGAAAAATCCCTGTACGCGCATCTGATCGGCGCCGATGCCGATGGTGTAGATCCGCACGCCGGCCGCCTTGGCGGCGCGCGCCGCTTCACGCGGTGCAATGCTGCCGGCGTTGTTGACGCCATCGGTCAGCAGCACCAGCACACGCGCCTGCTGCGGCAGCGCGGAGAGGCGTTTCACGGCAACGGCAATCGCATCACCAATCGCCGTTTCGGTGCCGGCAATGCCGACCGTCGAGCCTTCCAGCTGTGCGCGCACGGCGGACAAATCGAACGTGAGTGGCGTCACCAGAAATGCCTGCGTGCCGAACAGGATCAAGCCCATTTCATCACCGCGGCGGCGGCTGATGAAATCACCGGCGATCGCCTCCACCGCGCCGAAGCGGCTGACCGGCTGACCGGCCAGATTCATATCCTCGGTGCGCATGCTGCCGGATAGATCCAGCGCCAGCATCAGCGCGCGCCCGCTGCGCTGCTGCGCCTCGGGCGGACCGATCCACTGCGGACGCGCCGCGGCAGCCAGCAGGCACATCCAGGCAAGCCCCAGCAGCCACGGCGTCATGCCATGCGTCTGCTGACTGCTCGCCTGCGCCAGTCGAATACCCGGCTGCGGCAGGTGCAGCGCCTGCCCTGGCGCTTCCGGACGAAGCCAGCGCCACAGCAACCAGGGCAACGGCAGCAGCACGACGATCCACGGCCAGGCGAAGGTCGTCATGGCCGCGACCCTTCGATATTTTGCGTTTGCGCGCCGCGCTTCCACTTCCCCGGCTGCAACGCCAGTCGCAGCCACTGCCGGACAGCCGCCGATGCCGCGCGCTGGTCAAATGAGGA
>CBAAAD010000639.1:0-1609 GCA_964658785.1 uncultured Methylobacterium sp. | reverse complement strand
CGCGGTCGGCATTGGCCTGGACGAGGACACCGCCGCGTTCATCCGCCCCGACAACACCGTGGAAGTGGAGGGCAGCGGCTCGGTTACGGTGCTGGACGCGGGCAACCTGCAGTTTTCCTCCATGGCGCAGGCGGGTGAACACGATCCGGTGTGCATGCTCGGTGTGACCATTCACGTGCTGATTGCCGGTGCTACGTTCAACATGCAGACGCGCCACGCCTCGGCGGGTACGCTGGCCGTACCGAAAAAAAGCGAATGAAGTAAAGCCGCTCCAGCGAGACCGCCGCCGCCCGTTCAATCTTCCAAGGAAACCCCATGCGCATTCTGGAACGCTCTGTCTTTGTCGGTCCGTCGCTGTACGCGCATTTTCCGGTGATCCGGCTCACGCTGGATCTGGGCGAGCTGGAGCAGTGGCCGACCGGCAGACTCGGCGCGGCTTTCGTCGACGGCTTGATCGCTGCGTTGCCCGGCCTGGCCGAACACGGCTGTTCGTTTCGCGAGCCGGGCGGCTTTATCCGCCGCATGCGCGAGGGCGACGGCACCTGGCTCGGCCATGTGCTAGAACACGTGGCGATCGAGCTGCAGAACGTCGCCGGTGAGGACGTCACCTTCGGCAAGACCCGCAGCGTCGACAAGCCCGGCGTGTATTCCGTGGTGTACGAGTACGCGCAGAAGGAAGAAGGCATTGCCGCCGGCGAACTGGCGCTGCGTTTGCTCTCGTCCCTGCTGCCCGAGGAACTTCGCACGCGCAACAGCGTGCCCGAAGGCTGGGAATGGCCGAGCGCGCGCGACGAATTCATTCGCTACGCGCAGCGTCGCGCGCTGGGCCCGTCGACCGCCTCGCTGGTGCACGCGGCGGAGAAGCGCGACATTCCCTGGCTGCGCCTGAACGGGCAGTCGCTGGTGCAGCTCGGCCACGGCAAGTACCAGCAGCGCATCCAGGCCACGGTGACCGGCCGCACGCCGCATATCGCGGTGGAGCTGGCCAGCGACAAGGAAGAGACCAACAAGATTCTCGCCACGCTCGGCCTGCCGGTACCCAAGCAGGAACTGGTCACGACGGAAGAGGGCGCGCTGCGCGCCGCGCGCCGGCTCGGCGTGCCGGTGGTGACCAAGCCGTTCAACGGCAACCACGGTCGCGGCATCTCGATCCACCTGATGACCGACGAGGAGATCATCGCCGGTTTCAACGAGGCGCGCGAAATTTCGCGCTCGGTGATCGTGGAGAATTTTTTGAGCGGCGACGATCACCGCCTGCTCGTGGTCAATGGCGAACTCGTGGCCGCCACGCGCCGCACGCCCGGCCATGTGATCGGCGACGGCACGCAGACCATCGCGCAGCTGGTCGACGCGGTGAACGCCGATCCGCGCCGCGGCGTCGGCCATGAAAAAGTGCTGACCCGCATCTTGCTCGACGCGCAGGCCGAGATGATGATGGAGCGCCTGGGTTACACCGCCGAGTCGGTGCCAAAAGCCGGCGAGACGGTGTTCCTGCGCTCCACCGCCAATCTCTCCACCGGCGGCACCGCGACCGATGTCACCGACGTGATCCACCCCGACAACCGCGACATGGCGGTGCGCGCGATCCGCGCGATCGGCCTCGATGTGG
>CBAAAD010000638.1:0-1610 GCA_964658785.1 uncultured Methylobacterium sp. | reverse complement strand
ACGGGGAACGCCGCTCCGTTTTTCGTTTCGCGAATCCGTGCCTGTTTCTCTTTCTCCGACGGGTACCGGTCCCGCGGCAGTTTTTCTTTCCCCGCCTCACATTCTCCGCTCTCCATTCGGAACCTTACCATGCCCCGTTTTCCCCTCACGCTTCTCGCTGCCAGCCTGCTGCTTGCTGGTGTCGGCCAAGCCTGTGCCGCCGACACCCGTATTCCCGATGCGGCCGTAAAGACGGCCGAACAGCTGCGCGACAAGGCGCTGAATGACGACACCGGCTACAAGATCATCAGCTCGCTCACCACCGAAGTCGGCCCGCGCATTGCCGGCGGCGTCAACGACGAGCGCGCCCGTACCTGGGCAATAGCCAAGTTCAAGGAACTCGGTTACGACAAGGTCTATACCGAAGCAGTAACGTATCCGCTGTGGCAGCGGCGCAGTGAGCACGGCGCCATCGTGGCGCCGTTTCCGCAGACGCTGGCGCTCACCGCGCTGGGCTTCTCGGCCGGCACGCCCGCCGGTGGCCTTACCGCCGAGGTGATCAGGTTCGATAGCCTGGAGGCATTGAAAGCCGCCGACCCGGCCAGCGTGAAAGGCAAGATCGTCTACATCGGTTTCCGCATGACCCGTCAAAAGGACGGGCACGATTACGGCATGGGCTCGGCGATTCGTACCGGCGGCCCGGCCATCGCATCGAGCAAGGGCGCGGCGGGTTTCATCCTGCGTTCGGCCGGCACCGACGAGCACAGCCGCACGCCGCATACCGGCGTCACCATTTTCACGGATCCAGCGCAGGCCATTCCTGCGGCGGCCCTGTCCAACCCCGATGCCGATCAGCTCGAACGCGTGCTCGCCTACGGCAAGCCGGTGAGCGTGCGGCTTGACCTGGACTGCGGCGTCAGCGGAACGTTCACCGGCGCCAACGTGATCGGCGAGATCACCGGCCGCAAGCATCCCAAGCAGATCGTCGACATCGGCGGTCATCTGGACTCCTGGGATCTGGGCACGGGCGCGATCGACGACGGCGCCGGCGTGGCCATTGCCATGGCCGCCGGCAAGCTGATCCATGACCTGCCGCAGCGGCCGGACCGCACGGTGCGCGTGATCGCATTCGCCAACGAGGAGATGGGCTTGTACGGCGGCATGGCCTACGCCAATAAACACGCTGGCGACGTGGCGAATCACCAGCTCGGCACCGAATCCGATTTCGGCTCCGGCCCGGTGTGGCGCATGACTGCCAGCGTAAAGCCCGAAGCACGTGCCGCCGTCGCGCAGATCGCCGGCGTGCTGGCGCCGCTCGGCGTGGCCTATGACCAGACGCACCCCGGCGGCGGCGGATCGGACCTGTCGCAGATGCACGGCAAGGGCATGGCCGCGCTGTCGCTGACCCAGGACGGCACCACGTACTTCGACTACCACCACGACGCCAACGACACGCTGGACAAGGTCGACCCGAAGGAGCTCGCGCAGAACGTCGCCGTGTATGCGGCTTACGCCTATATGGCGGCCGACGCCAAGGGTGATTTCGGCTCCGCGCCGGATGCCTTCAAGAACGACGGCGCCGGTGAATAAATCCACCGCGCATTAAAAAAACGGCCTGCGGGCCGTTTTTT
>CBAAAD010000637.1:0-1626 GCA_964658785.1 uncultured Methylobacterium sp. | reverse complement strand
CAATACCGGCAAGCGTGACGGTTTCGCCGCGCCAAGACAATTAGCGGCGGCCGGTGAAGTCGCCAGGCTGCCCACGCGCTATGCGCGGGCGCACCACGAGTTGGTAGTAGGCAGCAGCCAGCACAAACAACCCCACAAAGATCGCAAACAGCACGACGTTGTAGAACACCATCGTCAGCAGACAGATCAGCGCCGTCACCAGCGCGATAAAGGGGAACCACGGATAGCACGGCGCACGAAACGGCCGGTCCAACGCCGGCTCGCTACGCCGCAAACGCAGCAGCGCCAGCATCGAGATCAGATACAGCACCACCGCACCGAAGACCGACAGCGTGACGATGTTTGCGGTCAGCGGCTGACCGCCGATCTGCACCCAGCGATCGGAATAGATGGCCGCCACGCCGATCACGCCACCGGCCAGAATCGCCCAGTGCGGCGTGCGTCGACGCGCGCCCAGCTGCGCCAGAATGGAGGGCAAAAAGCCCGCGCGCGCCAGCGCAAAGATCTGCCGCGAATAACCCATGATGATGCCGTGGAACGACGCGATCAGTCCGAACAGGCCGATCGCCACCAGCATATGCAGCCAGCCGCTGTGGCTGCCGACCACTACGCGCATGGCCTGCGGCAGCGGATCGTTGATGTTGGCCAGCGCGCGCCAGTCGCCCACGCCACCGGCAAGCAGCATCACGCCGAACGCCAGTACCGCCAGCGTGCCGATGCCGGCAATATAGGCGATCGGCACAGTGCGCCGCGGATCACGCACCTCCTCAGCGGCCATCGCGGCACCTTCGATCGCCAGATAAAACCAGATCGCAAACGGAATCGCCGCGACGATGCCGCCCAGCGCCTTGCCGTCGAGCGTCGCCTGCCCGGCCCAGCCGTTGGCCGTGAAGTGCTGCCAGGCAAAACCCGGCGCGACCACGCCCATGAAAACAAGCAGCTCGATGATCGCCAGCAGTGTCACTATCAGTTCAAACGTAGCCGCAATGGTCACGCCGGCAATGTTCAGCGCCATGAAAACCACGTACGCGCCAACAGCAACGAGCTTCGGTTCCAGCGCGGGAAACTGCACGTTGAGATACGCGCCGATCGATAGCGCAATGGCCGGCGGCGCGAACACGAACTCGATCACGGTGGCGAAGCCGGCCACCAGCCCGCCCCAGGGACCGAACGCCCGATAGCTGTAGGCAAACGGACCGCCGGCCGAAGGAATCATCGTGGTCAGCTCGGTATAGCTGAAGATGAAGGTCACATACATCACGGTGATAAATACCGCGGTGACCAGGAAACCCAGCGTCCCCGCGCTGGCCCAGCCGTAGCTCCAGCCGAAATATTCGCCGGAGATCACCAGCCCCACGGCAATGCCCCACAGGTGGAAACCGCTAAGTGTTTTCTTCAAGCCTGCTGCTGTGTTCATCCGAAATGCCTGCCTGTGATGAAAGATCAGGTTTGAGTGCGGTACCCGTCAGCTTGCGCTGACGTGCTTCCTGGGCCAGCCACGCCAGCAGCGTGGCGGCGCGTTCGTAGCCGAGCCCGTCGGCATGGATATTCGAGATGCAGTTGCGCAGCGAGTCGGCCTGCCCCGGCTGCGGCGCCCAGGTCAGATAGACGCCTAAACTATCGGCC
>CBAAAD010000636.1:0-1627 GCA_964658785.1 uncultured Methylobacterium sp. | reverse complement strand
CAGCCCGCCACCAATACGCGTTCGCTCATGCAGCCTCCTCAATCGCCGCTTCGCTACAGCCGCCAGCGCGCGCCCTGTTAGCATTTACCCATGAACCCGTCGCACAACCTGTTCATCATCGGCCCGACCGGCGCCGGCAAAACGTCCATCGGGCGTCGCCTTGCCGTGCATTATGGACTGCCGTTCGTCGATATCGACCAGGAGATCGAGCGCCACTGCGGCGTCGATGTGAGCACCGTGTTCGAGCTCGAAGGCGAAGCAGGTTTTCGCCAGCGCGAGAGCGACGCCATCGACGAGTGCACCCAGCGCGGCGGCGTGCTGATGGCCACCGGCGCCGGTGCCGTGCTGGCCGCGCTCAACCGCAGGCACATGATCGAACGCGGCTACGTGGTGTGGCTGCAGGCCAGCGTGGCGCAGCAGCTGGAGCGGCTCGAGCGCGACCATCACCGTCCATTGCTTCAGGTCGCCGATCGGCACGAGCGCCTTCAGGCGATGGCGCAAATTCGCGAACCCCTGTATCGCGACATCGCCGACCTTGCCGTACCGGGCGAACACGGCAGCGTGAGCACCGCCACCGAACGCAGCATCGCGTTGATCGATCATTACTGGCAGCGCCTTCCGCTCGCCTCACAGCAGACCGCATGAACCTTCCCGCCATTGAAACCATCACCGTTGCGCTCGGCGAGCGCAGCTATCCCGTCTCCATCGGCAGCGGCCTGCTGGCCGATCATGCGCTGTGGCGCGCTGCGTTGCGCGGCAAGCACGTGCTGGTGATGAGCAACACCACCGTTGCGCCGCTATATCTCGATCACGTGGCAAAGGGGCTGGAAGACCTGTCGTGGTCGTCGCTGCTGCTGGAAGATGGCGAGGCGCACAAGAGCTTCGCCAACATCGGCGTGGCGCTGGACGCGCTGGCCAGGCTCGGCGCCACCCGCGACGCCTGCATCATCGCGCTGGGCGGCGGCGTGATCGGCGACATGGCCGGCTTCACCGCGGCGTGCTGGATGCGCGGCATCGATTTCATCCAGATGCCGACGACCCTGCTGGCCATGGTCGACTCTTCGGTCGGCGGCAAGACTGGCGTCAACTTGCCGGCCGGCAAGAACCTGGTCGGCGCGTTTCATCAGCCGCGCGCGGTGTTTGCCGATATCGATACGCTGATCACCCTGCCCGATCGCGAATACCGCGCCGGTCTGGCCGAAGTGGTGAAAGGTGCGGCGATTGGCGACGAGCCGTTCTTCCACTGGCTGGAACACCACGCCGACCGGCTCGCCGCACGCGACAGCACGACCCTGCTCGAAGCCATCGCGCGCAAGGTGCGCTACAAGGCCGGTGTGGTCGCGCGCGACGAAACCGAACAGGGCGAGCGCGCCCTGCTCAACCTCGGCCATACCTTCGGCCACGCGCTGGAAACCGCCGGCCACTACATCACCCTGCTGCACGGCGAAGGCGTCGCCGTCGGCATGCTGCTGGCCGCGCAGCTGTCCGAGCGCCTGGGCATGAGCGAACGCGCCGACACCACGCGCCTGCACGCCCTGCTGCACACGCTTGGCCTCCCGACCGCCATACCCGCCGGCATGGACCCGCAGCAGCTGCTGGCACTGATGCGGCTGGACAAGAAAAATAC
>CBAAAD010000635.1:0-1631 GCA_964658785.1 uncultured Methylobacterium sp. | reverse complement strand
GCGGTGAGACGACAGGCGGTCGCGCTGCCGGTCTGCGCCATCACGAAATCGATAAAGGCACGCACGCGGCTGGGCATTTCAGTGCGCTGGGCGTAGTACATGTAGACGCCGTAGCGCTCGTTGAGCTGGTCCAGCATCAGGGGCACCAGCGCGCCGCTGCGCAGGTGGCCGGCGGCGCTGATGCTGTCCAGCTGGCCGATGCCCAGGCCGTCCACCACGGCCTGGGTTTCGGCTTCGGGATCATTGCTGGTGAAGCCGGCCGGCAGATCGCCGAAGCGCAGCTCGCCCTTGTCCTGAAACTCCCACGGCGAGATGCGGCCGGTATTGGGGTGACGCGCGCCGGTGAGCTGATGTTGTTCCAGCTGTACGCGTTTTGTCGGCACGCCGTGTTCGGCCAGATAGGCCGGGCTGGCGCAGATCAGCAGCTGGATGCGAAACAGCTCGCGCACCACCAGCTGCGCATCCGGCGGAAAGCCGCTGCGGAAGCCGATGTCGATGTCGCTGCCGATCAGGTCGGTGTAGCGATCGTCCAGCAGCAGCTCGACCAGCACGCCCGGATAGGCCTTGCGAAACGCGCCGATCAGCGGCACCAGAAAGGCGCGGCCCAGGGTCGGAGAGGCGCTGAGGCGGATCGTGCCCTGTTCTTCGGTGACGGCGCTCTGCACCTGCTGCCAGGCGCTGTTGACCAGCTCGATACCCGGCCGCACCTTGTCCGCGAAGCGGCGGCCTTCCTCGGTCAGGCTGCTTTTGCGCGTGCTGCGGCGAAATAGCTGCACGCCCAGTTCGCGCTCGAGCTGGCGCACCGCCTTGCTCACCGCCTGCGGCGTGATGCCCTGGGCCGAGGCCGTGCGGTTGAAGCTGCCCAGATCGATCGCCTTGAGAAAGGTCTCGATCGCGCGAAGCCGATCCATTGGAAACTCCAAGTTGTTTTTGAAAGCCGGTATTGAGACTACTACGGTTGCTATTCAACGCGTAATCTATGCAGGCTTACTTCCCCCCAAAGGAGACATTCCATGCTTCCCACTCTCAGCTATGCCGCCTCGTCGGCCAAAGCGCCACTGGCGCCGTACCGCTTCGAGCGCCGCGACCCGCGCGAGCACGACGTCGTCATCGACATCCTCTACTGCGGCGTCTGCCATTCCGACGTGCACACCGTTCGCGATGAGTGGGGTCAGGGCAAGTACCCGATCGTGCCGGGCCACGAGATCATCGGCCGCGTGACCGCGGTCGGCAAAGGCGTGACCAAGTTCAAGGTCGGCGACATGGCCGGCGTCGGCTGCATGGTCGATTCGTGCCGCGAATGCGCCAGCTGCAAGGAAGACCTCGAGCAGTTCTGCGAGAAGGGCGCCACCTTCACCTACGCCAGCAAGGACCGTCACGACGGCACCGCCACCCAGGGCGGCTATTCCAGCCAGGTCGTGGTGGACGAGGCGTTCACCCTGCACATTTCCGACAAGCTCGATCCGGCAGCTGCGGCTCCGCTGCTGTGCGCCGGCATCACCACCTATTCGCCGCTGAAGCACTGGAAAGTGGGCAAGGGCAGCAAGGTCGGCGTGGTCGGCCTGGGCGGCCTGGGCCACATGGCGCTGAAGCTGGCGCACGCCTTCGGCGCCACCGTGGTGCAGTTCACC
>CBAAAD010000634.1:0-1652 GCA_964658785.1 uncultured Methylobacterium sp. | reverse complement strand
CCACAGTGGAATCCACTTGGACATCGTTTCAAGCGTCCAGAGCAAGTCGGAGGGCCGCCGCGCAGGCCAGTGGTGCCAGCACCAGCAACAGCACCAGTGCCGCGCCCAGCCAGGCGATGGGTGCCAGCCATGGCAACCCTTGCTGCGATGCCGCCACGGCACCCGCGGCGAAGATCACAACAGGCACGCACAACGGCAGCAACATAAGGGCTAGCAGCATACCAGAGCGTCGCGTGCCGGCCGTCAGCGCCACCAGAATCGCGCCGAGCAGGCTCAGCATCGGTGTTGACAGCAGCAGCGCGAGCATCAGCACCGGTATGACCGCCGTGGGCAGGTGCAGCATGCCGGCCAGCAGCGGCGAGATAACGATGAGCGGCAGCGCCGTGGTCAGCCAGTGGGCGAGAATTTTCATCGCCAGCATCAGCGCCAGCGGCTGCGGCGCCAGCACCAGCTGTTCCAGCGAGCCGTCCTCGATATCGCTGGAAAACATCGCGTCCAGCGCCAGCAGCATCGCCAGCAGGATGGTGACCAGCACCACGCCGCCAGAAATCCGCTGCAGCAGGGTGTCCTCCGGCCCCAGCGCAAAGGGGAACAGCATGGTGACGATCAGCGCATACAGCACCGGCATGGCGATGTCGCCGCGCCGGCGCCAGGCCAGCGTGAGGTCGCGCCGCAGCATCGCGGCGCAGGCGGTGGCCAGTCCAGGCCGGCTCATGTCCGGGTGCTCACGCGTGCATCCGGATGCGCTGCGGTTCGCCGCCGTGAAAACTTACCGCGCCGTGGCTGGTGACCAGCGCCGCGCCGTCGCGCGCGAGGTGCTCTTCCAGCAGTCGATTGACCAGCGCGATGCCGGTGCGGTCGAGGTTGGCGTAAGGCTCGTCAAGCAGCCACAGCGTCGCGGGAAGCAGCACCAGTCGCGCCAGCGCCGCGCGCTTTTTCTGACCGGCGGAAAGCCTTCGCACGGGCTCGTCGTCGTAGCCGCTCAGGCCAACCTCGGCGAGCGCCGCGGAAAGGCTTGTCTGCACCCGATAGCCGTGCAGGCCGACGGCCACCTGCAGATTTTCCGACGGGCTGAGATCGGCCTTCAGCCCGAGCTGATGGCCGAGAAAAAGCACGTCGCCCAAGCAGCGCTCGCGCTGCAGCGGCTGGCCGCGCCAGTAAAGCTCGCCTTCATCGACATGCAGCAAGCCGGCGAGGATGCGCATCAGCGTGGTTTTGCCGCTGCCGTTATCGCCTTCGATCAGGCCCAGTTCGCCCGCGCGCAGCCGGAAATTCAGCGAGTCAAATACCGGTTCGTCCTGCCGATAAAAGCCCAGCGCCCGCGTTTCGAGCAGGATCACGTTGTCGGTTGCAGCGGTGGGGGCGGCGGTCATTCGTTCGATTGTCCGCAATGCGCGAGTCGCTTGTCCATGCGGCGCGCTGTCAGCGGCTCAGGTCGACAGGACGCGCAAACGGGCCAGCCCCGCGCCCGTGCCGCAAACATAGGCGTGCTGGCGATAGCGGCGACCCAGCACGTCAAGGCTCGACTGATCCACTCCGATCACGAACAGGCTCGGTTCGTGCCAGCCGCGGCCGATGCCGATGGCGGCAAAAATCGATGCATCCGGCGTGGCCACAAGCTCGTCAAAAAGCGCGCGTTGCGCGGCCAGGTT
>CBAAAD010000633.1:327-1654 GCA_964658785.1 uncultured Methylobacterium sp. | reverse complement strand
CTCAACGGCATCTTCGCCTTTGCGCTGTGGGATGGCGAAACGCAGCGTTATCTGATTGCGCGCGACCCGATCGGCGTCTGCCCGCTGTACTGGGGCCACGATACGCACGGCCGTCTGTGCGTAGCTTCGGAAATGAAATCGCTGGTCGGCCTTTGCGCGGATGTGGCGGCGTTTCCGCCTGGGCATATCTACGACAGCGCCAGCGGCGAGCTGCGCCAGTACTACGTCAAGCCGTGGCGTGACTACGCGCACACGCAGGGTGCGTCGGTCGAGCCGGCCGCGCTCAAACTGGCCTTCGAGCAGGCCGTGCATCGTCAGCTGATGACCGACGTGCCTTACGGCGTGCTGCTGTCCGGCGGCCTCGATTCCTCGCTGGTCGCCGCCTGTGCCGCGCGCTTCGCGCGCGAGCGCATCGAAGACGAAGATCGCAGCGAAGCGTGGTGGCCGCGGCTGCATTCGTTCGCGATCGGCCTGGAAGGTTCGCCCGATCTCGCGGCCGCGCAAATCGCCGCCGATGCGCTGGGCACCGTGCATCACGGTTTTGTCTACACCTTCTGGGAAGGGCTGGACGCGCTGCCCGAAGTCATTCGCCATATCGAAACCTATGACGTCACCACCATTCGCGCCGCCACGCCGATGTATTTGCTGGCGCGCCGGATCAAGGCGATGGGCGTGAAGATGGTGCTGTCGGGCGAGGGCTCGGACGAGCTGTTCGGCGGCTACCTGTATTTTCACAAGGCGCCGTCGGCCGAGGCGTTCCACGAGGAGACCGTGCGCAAGATCGACGCGCTGCACAGCTACGACTGCCTGCGCGCCAACAAGGCGATGATGGCCTGGGGCGTGGAGGCGCGCGTGCCGTTTCTCGATCTGGAGTTCATCGACGTGGCGATGGGCATGGACGCGCAGCACAAGATGGTCGACAAGAGCGGCGGTAGCAAACGCAGGATCGAGAAATCGGTGCTGCGGGAAGCTTTCGACGGAGCGCTCCCCGACGAAATCCTGTGGCGCCAGAAAGAGCAGTTCAGCGACGGCGTGGGCTACGGCTGGATCGATGGTCTGAAAGCGCAGGCCGAACAGGCAGTGACCGATCGCGAATTTGCGGCCGCCGCCGCGCGCTATCCGTTCAACACGCCGGCCACCAAGGAAGCCTATTTCTATCGCCGTATTTTCGAGCAGCACTTTCCAGGCGAAGCGTGTGCAGCGACTGTGCCCGGCGGCAAGTCGATTGCCTGCTCGTCACCGGCGGCGCTGGCGTGGGACCCGGCGTTTGCCAACGCGGCGGATCCCTCAGGTCGAGCCGTGCGGGGCGTGCATAGCGACGCGCTGG
>CBAAAD010000633.1:0-317 GCA_964658785.1 uncultured Methylobacterium sp. | reverse complement strand
CCCCCCGCTAGTCTCAGTAAAAACACGATCGCCTAGTGGCTGTCCCGCGGCAGTCCACGTGTTTGAGCGATCTGCTGATAGTTTTCGGCACCTTCGAGGATGGCGCCGGTTTCCATCTGACCGACAAACTTGCGCTGGATTTCCTGCCACGGCGTTTGCGACGCCGGGTAGGCGTAGCCGCCGGCTTCGGTCAGCGCACGCCGCCGTTCGGCCAGCTCCTCATCGCTGATCAGCACGTTGGCGGTGCCTTTGCCGAGGTCGATGCGAACGCGGTCGCCGGTGCGGATCAACGCCAGTCCACCCATCACCGCTGCCTC
>CBAAAD010000632.1:0-1661 GCA_964658785.1 uncultured Methylobacterium sp. | reverse complement strand
TGCCGGTGAGGCCGTGGATCAGCAGCACGCCGCTGCGCCCGCCCTCGAAGAAAAAGTCAGTCTGCTGGATCACGCGATAGCCCCGTACCTGATGAACGGCGGTAATTCAGCACCGCCGTTCTTAATCCAACAGTATGGCAAACGGCAGTTTCCTCAGTCTTTCGCGGCCGGCGCCTTGCCGTCCGTCGGCGCAAAGCGCACCAGTACGCGCTGGCCGATGCGCAGATTGAGGGTTTGATCGGCGTTCGGCTGATCGAATGCCAGCACACATTCCACCGTGCGCGAATTGGCGCGCACCTGCGGGTCGTTTTCCAGCGTGGCCGGGCCGTACACGCCGCCGACGCGCAGCACGTGGGCGCTCCAGTGATTGTTCGACGCATCGTTATTGGCCGAGACTTCCGCAGCCATGCCCGGTTTGATCAGGCCGACGAAGCTTTCGTTGAGCTCGGCGCGAACGATGCGCGGCTTGCGCGGCAGCAGGGTAAACAGCGGGCCGGAAGTCGGCGACACGGTGGCGCCGGGCTGTGCAGACACTTCGATGACGTCGGCATCGAACGGTGCGATCAGGCTGCGCTGCTTCAGCTCATAGCGCGCTTCGGCCAGCTTCTGGTTGGCCATGCTCACCGAGGCGCGGTCGGTTTCCTGCTCGGCATCGATCTGTGCGGCGGCTTCGCGCGCATCGTCGGCACTCTGGCCGTCGCCGGCGCCCGCTGCCACGGCAGCCGTCAGACGCTGCGCGCGCTGCTTGGCCGCGGCCTGCTTGACGGCGAGCAGCTTCAGCTGCGCCTGCGCCTGTTCGAGCTGCGCCTGCGCCGCGTCGATCGCCAGCTGCGACGGCTCGGTATCGAGCGAGGCCAGCAGCTGGCCTTGCTTGACGTGATCACCTTCGTGCACGGCGACCTTGGCCAGCGTGCCCTCGCGCGGCATCGACAAGGTCAGCAGGCCGCCTTCGATATCGACCTTGCCGCGTGCCACCGCGGCATACGCCGGGGCAGGCGCGGCGGTGGCCGGCGTCGGCGCATCGGCGGATTTCGAGCAGGCGCCGAGCAGCACCAACGCGCAAATCGCCAGGCCGCCCGATCGGGCGATTTGCGCGAATCGGGCCGAACGCGCCGGCATCGCGCGGCATGCGGGCGATGGCCAGTGGAGAGCGAGCGGTTTCATCAGTGTGTTCCCTTGCTGGCGCTGACCGGCGCGTGGTTGCGCTGATCGCTGAGAATGCGGCCATCTTCCATCGCCAGCACGCGATCGGCGTGGACGACGAGACGGGGGTCGTGGCTGACGCACAGCACGGTGGTGCCATGCGTGCGGGCGATGCGATGCAGGATGTCGATGATCATCTGGCCGTTGGCGGCATCGAGCGCGCTGGTCGGCTCATCGGCGAACAGCAGCTCGGGCTCTTTGGCCAGCGCGCGCGCGATCGCCACGCGCTGCTTTTCGCCGCCGGACAGCTCCGAGGGACGCAGCTTCATGCGGTGCGACAGGCCGACTTCTTCGAGCGAGGCTCGCGCACGTTCGCGCGCTTCGCTGCGCGACAGGCCCATGTAATTCAGCGGCAGCTCGACCTGTTCGAAGGCGTTGAGCGCGGGGAACAGGTTGAAGCCCTGAAACACGAAGCCGGTGTGCTGCAGGCGGAAGCGCTCCAGTGCATGCATGTCGAG
>CBAAAD010000631.1:0-1662 GCA_964658785.1 uncultured Methylobacterium sp. | reverse complement strand
CGATGGCGTTCTTCCTGCACAAGGAAACCGGCGCGCTGCATCCGCGCAGCGCCGAACTGCTTGACCAGGTGGCCGATCGCGTCGCCGAGGGCGGCATCGAGGTGTGGCAGAGCCTCGATCCGCGCGAGCTGCTGGGTGACGAAGCCGACCAGTACGAGAAAAATCGCGACACGCTGGACGTATGGTTCGATTCGGGCACCACGCACTGGCACGTGCTGCGCGGCTCGCATGCCGACGTGCTGCGTTTCCCGGCCGATCTCTATCTGGAAGGCTCGGACCAGCATCGCGGCTGGTTCCATTCCTCGCTGCTTACCGCGTCGATGCTCGACGGCCAGCCGCCGTACAAGCAGCTGCTCACGCACGGCTTCAGCGTGGATGCGAACGGTCGCAAGATGTCCAAGTCGCTGGGCAACGGCATCGAGCCGCAGGACATCATGAATCGCATGGGCGCCGACATTTTGCGCCTTTGGGTCTCGTCCACCGACTACCGCAACGAGATGTCGCTCTCGGAGGAGATCCTCAAGCGCGTTGCCGATACCTATCGCCGCATTCGCAATACCGCGCGCTTCCTGCTCGGCAACCTCGACGGCTTCGATCCCGAAAAACATCTGTTGCCGGTGGAAGACAGCCTGCTGCTCGATCAGTGGGCCGTGCAGCAGGCCTGCGATGTGCAGCAGGGCGTAGTCGCCGCGTACGAGCGCTACGACTTTCCCGAAATCGTGCAGCGCGTGCAGAACTACTGCACCAACGAACTCGGCGCGCTGTATCTGGACATCACCAAGGATCGGCTCTACACCATGCCGACCGACAGCGTGGGTCGACGCAGTGCGCAAAGCGCGATGTACCGCATTGCCGAGGCGCTGGTGCGCTGGCTGGCGCCGGTGCTCAGCTTTACGGCGGAGGAGATCTGGCAACAGCTGCCGGGCAAGCGCAGCGACAGCGTGCTGTTCGAGACCTGGTACGACGGTCTTGCCGCCACGCAGAATGCGCCGGAACAGCGTCGCTACTGGGCCGACCTGATGACGCTCCGCGACAGCGCGTCGCGCGTGCTCGAGGGCATGCGCAAGGCCGACCAGATCGGCGCCGCGCTCGAGGCGAAGCTGACCATCCATGCCGATGACGCCTTGCATGCGCGGTTGACCGAAGCCTCGGATGAACTGCGCTTCTTCTTCATCACCTCGGAGTTGACGCTGGCGTCGATCGAGCCGCGTCCGGCGGATGCGGTGAAGGTGGAGCTGGAGGGCGCCGACGTCTGGATTTCCGCTGAGGTCAGCCCGGCTGAAAAATGCGTCCGCTGCTGGCACCGCCGTGATGACGTCGGCAGCCACGCCGAGCATCCGGAGCTGTGCAGCCGCTGCATCGGCAATATCGAAGGCCCGGGCGAAAATCGCCGCTGGTTCTGACGACCGTCGTTCTTCCTCCATCGCGTTCCGTATTTGTCCAGGCCAAACGAGATCACATCCTTGAGCAAGAAACCCAATGCACTCGTCTGGCTGCTGTTGTCTGTCGTCGTTATTGCGCTTGATCAGCTGAGCAAGCTGTGGGCCGTGCGGGCGCTGCAGCCAGTGGGTCTGCCGCATCCGGTGATTCCCGGGTTTTTGAACTGGACGCTGATCTTCAACAAAGGCGCGGCCTTCAGTTTTCTGACCGATGGCGGTGGCT
>CBAAAD010000630.1:0-1666 GCA_964658785.1 uncultured Methylobacterium sp. | reverse complement strand
CTTGAGCCACAAGGTGATCGATATCGCCAAGCTGCATCTGTACGAGTCCAACCTCAGCGTCGATTACCGCGTGCAGTCGTCGTCCGAGCTGGCGGCCGCCGAGCCGGCAGCTTTCGACGCGGTCTGCTGCATGGAGCTGATCGAGCACGTGCCCGATCCAGCGGCGCTGGTACAGGATTTGTCCACGCTGCTCAAACCCGGCGGCTGGCTGTTCATGTCCACCTTGAATCGCACGCCCGCGTCTTTTGGTGCGGCGATTCTCGGCGCCGAGTACGTGATGCGCATGCTGCCCAAGGGCACTCACCACTACGCGCAGTTTCTGAAGCCGTCCGAGCTTGGCCGCCTGCTTCGTCACGCCGGGCTTGAGCTGGAAGAGGTATCCGGCCTCGCCTACAACCCGCTGAGCCGCAAGGCGTGGCTGAGCCGCATCACCGCGGTCAATTACATCCTCTGTGCGCGCAAGCCCGCATGAAGCTCGACGCCTTGACTCCAGTACCCGAAACGATACACGGCGTGCTGTTCGACCTGGACGGCACCTTGCTCGACAGCGCGCCGGATCTCTACGCCGCGCTGGTCGTTCAATGCGGCGAGGAAAACATAACGCCACCGCCTTACGCGCCGGTGCGTGCCGTGGTGTCACGCGGCGCGCGGGCGGTGCTGCGCTGCGCGTTTGAAGACCGCGGCGAGCCGGCGATCGAAGCACTGGTGCCGCGCTATCTGGATATCTACCGGCGCGTGATGGGCGAGCAGACGACCACCTTCGACGGCATCGACGCCCTGCTGGAACGTATCGAAACGCGTGGCATGCGCTGGGGCGTCGTTACCAACAAGGCGGCGTTTCTCACCGACGATCTGCTGGTGCGCATCGGCTGGAATGGCCGCGCGCATGCCGTGGTTTCCGGCGACACGCTGCCGGTGAAAAAACCCGATCCCGCGCCGGTGCTGCTGGCCTGCGAGCGCGCGGGGCTGAAGCCTGCGCACGGCGTCTTCGTCGGCGACGATCGGCGCGATATCCAGGCCGGTGCTGCCGCAGGCCTTTACACCGTTGCGGTGAGCTGGGGCTACCTGGACGGCGGCGATCCGCACACCTGGGGCGCCGATGCGGTGGTCGATCATCCGGACCAGCTGGCCGAGCTGCTGCGGCTGCAGGCCTGACATGGTCGAGCTGGTCGAACAAAGCGCCAAGCTGCAGAGCTTCATCGACAAGTGGCTGGCGGTGCAGCCGCAGCAGCGCGTGGCGCTCGCCTTCGTCGACGGGCGGCAATACCCGGGACATATCGCGCTGGCGGCGCTGGAGCAGGAGCTGCTTGCCGCGGCCTATGGCATCCGCGAGCCGCAGGTCGCCGTGGCCAAGCTCAACTGGTGGGCCGAGGAGTTATCCGGTGCAGCCGCCAGCGGCGGCCGTCATCCGCTGACCCAGGTGATTTTCGACGACGAGCGCGCGCACGCGATCGCCGGCGAGCGCTGGCTGGCGCCTGTGCTCGCCGCGATGGCGCAGCTGGAGCAGGGCACGGCGGCGGAGTTCTCGGCACAGCTCGATGCGGCAGCGCCGCTGCACGGCGCGCTGGCCACGCTGGAAACGGCCTGGTGGTTCGGGCCGGACGTCTCCGCGGCACGCGCCTCGCGCGTCGCCACGCTCAACCATCTGCTGTATGCGCTGCTGCGG
>CBAAAD010000629.1:0-1674 GCA_964658785.1 uncultured Methylobacterium sp. | reverse complement strand
GCCGTTGATCCGACCCGTTGGGTCAGATAACGCCGGGAAGGCGTTGGCAGGCTTCAGCAAGTGGTTATCTGGCGCTATTACGAATTGTCCGGCATGGATGCCGGGCTTAGCTCCGCCATCAGGGATGATGGCTAAAATAAATAAACTCCCATGAAAATGGGAGAGACATTTTCATAAAATTGATGTAAGCTGTGCGGCTTGCCATATCTGCAATAGGCGTGGCAGCCATGTAATACAAGGGTTGTGCAGGGCGGTGAGAAGCCGCTCTGTTTCACATTACGTTCTTTCGACAATAGGACACGGTTATGGCGAACCAGAAGATTCGGATTCGATTGAAGGCGTACGATCATCGTTTGATCGACCGCTCAGCCAGCGAGATCGTCGAGACGGCCAAGCGCACAGGCGCCACGGTCCTCGGCCCGATTCCGCTGCCGACCAAGATCGAGCGTTACACCATTCTGGTGTCTCCGCACGTCGACAAAGACGCACGCGACCAGTACGAAACCCGTACTCACAAGCGCGTGTTGGACATTGTTGACCCGAACGACAAAACCGTGGACGCGCTCATGAAGCTTGATCTCGCCGCTGGCGTCGATGTTCAGATCAAGCTCGGTTGAGCGATAGACAGGATACGAAGATGAGTATCGGATTGGTTGGCCGCAAATGCGGCATGAGCCGACTCTTCACTGAAGATGGCCGCTCGATTCCGGTGACGCTGATTGAAGCGACGCCGAACCGCGTGACCCAGTTGAAGACGGAAGATAACGACGGCTACAGCGCTGTCCAGGTTGCAGTTGGCACCAAGCGTGCGAATCTGCTGACCCAGCCGCTGAAGGGTCATTACGCCTCGGCCAAGGTTGAGCCGGGCCGGGGTTTGTGGGAGTTCCGCGTGTCTGCCGATGATCTCGGCAAGTACGCTGTGGGCAACGAGATCAAGGCTGACGAGGTTTTCACCGTCGGTCAGATCGTTGACGTTGCCGGCGTGTCGAAAGGCAAGGGCTTCCAGGGCACGATCAAGCGCTGGAACTTCAAGATGGGTGATGCCACCCACGGTAACTCGCTGTCGCATCGCGCGCCGGGTTCTATCGGCCAGCGCCAGACGCCGGGACGCGTGTTCCCAGGCAAGAAGATGTCCGGCCACATGGGTGCAGTGAACCGCACGCAGCAGGGTCTGGAAGTGATCAAGGTCGACGCCGAGCGTCATCTGATTGCGGTGAAGGGTGCGGTACCGGGTGCTACCGGTGGCGACGTCATCATCCGTCCGACGACGAAGAGCTGAGGAGTACGCCATGGAACTTAACGTTATTGGCGCAACATCGCCTGACAAGGCCGCGCTCAGCGTGTCGGACGAAGTGTTCGGTGCCGAGTTCAAGCAGGCCCTGATCCATCAGGTGGTGGTTGCCTACCAGGCAGCCGGCCGCGCAGGAACACAGTCGCAGCTTTCGCGCGGCCAGATGTCCGGTACGACCAAGAAATTCAAGAAGCAAAAGGGTGGTGGTGCACGCCACGGCGATTACCGCGCTCCGATCTTCGTGGGCGGTGGCCGCACGTTTGCTGCCAAGCCGCGCAGCTACGAGCAGAAGGTCAACCGCAAGTCGTATCGCGTGGCGATCCGCTCCATCCTGGCTGAGCTCAACCGTGCCGGTCGTCTGAAAGTGGTCGAGAGCTTCGGCA
>CBAAAD010000628.1:0-1682 GCA_964658785.1 uncultured Methylobacterium sp. | reverse complement strand
CAGCCGTTCGATCGCATCCTGATCGACGCGCCCTGCTCGGCCACCGGCGTGCTGCGCCGGCGGCCCGACGTGCGGCTGCATCGGCGCGAAAGCGATATCGCCGCCATGCACGAACAACAGCGCCGGATACTCTCGGCGCTGTGGCCGCTGCTCGCGCCCGGCGGGCGGCTGGTCTACATCACCTGCTCGGTGCTGCGCGCGGAAAACGAGGCCATCGTGGCCGAATTGCTCGCCCAGCAACCCGACGCGCACGCGCTGACGGTCACGCTGCCGGCAGGGCAAGCCGCGAAGATCGGCTGGCAGATTCTGCCGGGCGACGGCGATCTGGACGGCATGTATTACGCGGTGCTGGAAAAGACCGTTGCCGCTGCCCACGACTGACCGCCAGCAACGCGGCGAACGGCCGCCGTTCGTCTCGTCGCTAAGCAAAGTCGAAGGGCGTTTTGCGCATGATCGGCACCGCGCCACCACGATCTGTCACACCCCATGGCCGAGCGTGCTGACGATGATGCTGTCGCTTAGCCAGCAACCCGGCCACGGCGAACATCCCGCTATGCTCGCGTTGTTTCCAGACCGCCCAACGGAAGCCCCTCTGCCGTGAAGCCCCTGTCCCACGCCCGCCCGCTGTGCTTGCGCAGCGCCCGCCGCGAACTGCTGCTGTTCGGCGTGTTCGCCCTGCTGCTGCTCGGCGTTGGCATCGGCCTGCGCGACCCCTGGCCATCGGACGAGCCGCGCTTTGCGCTGGTGGCCCGGCTGATGGTGGAACACGGCCAGTGGCTGTTTCCGCATCGCGGCGCCGAGCTGTATCCGGACAAGCCCCCGGTATTCATGTGGCTGCAGGCGCTGGGTTATTACCTCACCGGCAGCTGGCGCGTCGCCTTCATGCTGCCCTCGCTGGCCGCCGGTCTGGGCGCACTGGCGCTGACCTACGATCTGGCGCGCCGCCTGTGGAACCATCGCAGCGCGCTGCTGGCGGCGACCACGCTGCTGGTCACGATTCACTTCACTTACCAGATGCGCGATGCGCAGATCGATCCGCTCCTGCTGGGCTGGGTCACGCTGGCCAACTACGGCCTGCTGCGTCATCTGCTGCTGGGGCCATCCTGGCGCTGGTTTGCGGTTGGCTGCTTTTTCGCGGGTGTGGGCGTGGCGACCAAGGGTGTCGGCGTGATCGCGCTGCTGATGCTGATTCCCTTTGCGTTCGCCCGTCGCCGTCGCTGGCAGCATCTCGCCTGGCCCACCGGCGGCTGGCGCTGGGCCGGGGGACTGGCCCTGTTTTTCGTGCCCATCCTCGGCTGGCTCGTGCCGATGCTGCTGTCCGCGCGTGCCGACGGCGATCCGCAGCATGCCGAGTACGTGCGCAACATCCTTTTCGGGCAGACCGTGCATCGCTACGCGGCCCCGAGCGGACACCTGCATTCGCCGTTTTTCTTCCTCGGCATCATCGTGTTCGACTGGCTGCCGCTGTCGCTGCTGCTGCCCTGGGCCCTGCCCGCATGGTGGCGACGGCTGAAGCGCCGCGACGCGCGGTTATTGTTGCCGCTCGGCTGGGCGGTTCTGGTTGTGCTGTTTTTCTCGATCAGCCCGGGCAAGCGCGACGTCTACATCCTGCCCGCGCTGCCGATGACCGCGCTGGCGCTGGCACCGCTGCTGCCAGGGCTGCTGCGCCAGCGCGGAGTCCG
>CBAAAD010000627.1:0-1690 GCA_964658785.1 uncultured Methylobacterium sp. | reverse complement strand
GTGCAGCTGCGGCAGCACCCAGTCGAAATCCACACCGTGCGCGTCGCACCAGTCCTTCCACAAGGTTTCGACCATGATGCGCGAATCGATCAGCGTACCGTCCATATCAAACAACAAAGCCTGGGCAACCAGTTCCGTACCAACAGCCAAACGCATGGGTTTTCCTTGAAAGCAAAGCTGGCCGGGTCAGGCCAAGCAGACTGCAAGAATGATGTTTAGCGGCGCAAACCACCGTGAATGGCTGCGGACGCGTCTCGATAGCGAAGCGATACTCAGGATTCTACCGCGCCGCTAAATCTTCACCGCATTGGCGTATCCGACCAGTTCGAGATAGCCCTTTCCACCGTCGGTCTTCACCGCACCTTCCCAGTACACCGGACCACCGGTCGCGCGGCTGTCGAGTTCCTGATCGTCAAACAGCGGCGTGAGGATGAACTGTCTCGACCCCGTTGGCAGTTTGATCGTCAGCGTCTGCACCACCGGATAACGGATGCCGGTACGCGGCGACAGCCAGCTGCGCTGGGTGGAAAACTGCACGTCATCGCGTCGAAGCACGACGGTAGCACCGTGTGCATCGCGGAAGCTTCCGCCCGCCCAGACCGGCTGGCCGGCAGCGCCACGGACTTGAAACGCGGTCAGCGCGCTGCCGTCATTCAGGTTCAATCCGGTCCAGTCCCAGCCGGCCGAACGCGCTGCCAGAAAACTGGACGACCACTCGTGATCCAGCCACGCATCGCCGCTTACCTGGACCGTACGGCCGTTCTGACGAAGTGCACCGGAAACCGAGAGATGCGGCGCGCTGTAGTAGTAGCTTGCCTCGCCCGCCGACGGGCCTTTGCTGCTGTATCCCTTATCGCCCTGAATCAGCAACGCCTGCGTTGGCTGCAAATGCAGATTCAGGCCGAACGCCTCGGTGCCGGCCCTGGCGGTGTAGATACCGTCGGCACCGCGCACCAGGCTCCAGTCGTCTAGCACCACCGCCGTATCGCCTGTGGCAGCGTTTGCCAGGCCAAATCCCTGACGGGCAATGCGCTGGTCCTGCATCAGCTTGCCCACCTTCGGGTCCGACAGGGCGACGTGAGCGAGGATGATTTGTTTGGGCGAGAACGCGCTGGGGTTGTTCTGATCGACATCCGGTCGCGAACGAAAGAACGTGATCTGAAAGCCTCTTGGACCGTCGGGGGTGTGCAGCCAGCCGGTGACGTACCACCACTCGGTCCGAAAGTCCGGATGGGCGCCGTAGTCGGCGGGAAACGTGAGGGCATGGCCGGGCACCACATCGGCATAGACCGGACCTTCTGCGCGCGCCGGTGGCTGTGCGAATACGCACGAAACCAGCCAGATCGCCAGCACAATCCATCGCGTCATGCGCCGCCGGATCATCACCAGTCCTCCCGCACCGCAGTCACTGCCGCGGTCGACAGCGCACGACGTCCGGCGAACAGCGCCGTGCCGCCGGCGGCAACGATCAGCGCGACGATCACGATGGCAAAAAGCAGCCAGGGAATGCGCGTATCCATGGTCCAGTGAAACGACTGCGGATTGACCACGCGGATCAGGATCTGGCTCATCGCCAAACCCAGTCCAATGCCGGCTATCCCGCCGATCGCGCCAAGCAGCGCGCCCTCGGCGATCAGCATCGCCACAATCTGACGACGCAGCACGCCGATGTGCCGCAGCATGCCGAACT
>CBAAAD010000626.1:0-1693 GCA_964658785.1 uncultured Methylobacterium sp. | reverse complement strand
GTCATCAGCACCGGACGCATGCGCAGCGCGGTGCCGCGGACGACGGCATCACGCACGCTCAGTCCCTTGTCGCGCTGCTCGTTCAAGAAGCTCACCAGCACGATGCCGTTCAGCATCGCCACGCCGAACACGGCGATGAAGCCGATCGCCGACGGTACCGACAGGTATTGCCCGGTGATCGCCAGCGCCACGATGCCGCCGATGGTAGCGAACGGCACGTTGGCCAGAATCAGCGCGGCATGCTTGACCGAATTGAACGCGGTGTACAGCAGCACGAAGATGAAGAAGATCGTCGCCGGCACGATCAGCGACAGCCGCTTCAGCGCACGCTGCTGGTTCTCGAACGCGCCGCCCCACTCGCTGTAGTAGCCGGTGGGCAGCTTCACTTGTTTGGCGATCGCCGCGTTGGCCTCGCGCACGAAGCCGTCGATATCGCGACCGCGTACGTCCATCTGGATCACCGCATAGCGCTGCAGCTGCTCGCGGCGAATGAACGAGTAGCCTTCGCCGTCGCTGATGTCGGCCACCTGCGAAAGCTGCACCAGCGCGCCGCTGGCGCTGCGGATCGGTATGCGTCCGATGGCCTGCAGCGAGGCCTTGTCCGCGTCGTTCAGGCGTACCGCAATGTCGAAGCGCTTCACGCCGTCCAGCAACGTGGTGACCGGCTCGCCGCCGATGCCGTTCTTGACCACGGTCAGCACGTCATCGGCATTGAGGCCGTAACGCGCCAGCGCATCGCGATCGACCTTGATGCGGATCTGCGGCTTGCCGATATTCGCTTCCAGCGCGAGATCGGCCACGCCGGGGACGCCGGCCAGCACGTTCTTCAGTCGGGCGCTCAAACGATCCAGTTCGCCAAGGTCATCGCCGTAAATTTTCAGCGCCAGCGTGGCGCGCACGCCGGAAATCAGCTCCTCGATGCGCATCTGGATCGGCTGGGTATAGCTCACCACGGCGGTGGGCAGCGCGTCGGTCAATGCCGCCTGCATCGCGGTTTCGATGCTTTCCAGCGTCTGGCCGCGGCGCCACTGGTCCTTCGGCTTCAGCGGCGTATAGACTTCCATGTAGTTGACGTCCGCGGTTTCGCCTTTTTCGGCGCGGCCGATCATCGCCAGCGTGGTCTCTACTTCGGGAAACTTCTGCTTGATCAGCGCGGAGACCTGATTCGACAGCCCGATCGATTCGTCCAGCGAGGCGGACGGGATCGAAGTAATGCGCCACATGATCGCGCCCTCTTTCAGGTTCGGCATGAACTCCTTGCCGAGAAAGGGAAACAGCGCGAGGCTGCCCAGCAGCGCGGCCCCGGCCACGCCGAGCACCCGCTTGCGCCGCGCCAGCGACCACGCCAGCGCGCCGGCGTAGCGACGTTTCAGCCAGCCCACCAGGCGGGTGTCCTTTTCCTCTTTCGGCTTCAGCACCAGCGCGGCCAGCACGGGTATCAGGGTCAGCGCGAGGACGAGCGAGCCGGCCATCGCGAAGCTGATGTTGAACGCCATCGGCTTGAACATCTTGCCTTCCAGCCCCTGCAGGCTGAAGAGCGGCAGAAACACCACGATGATGATCAATATCGCAAACGCCATCGGCTTGGCCACTTCGCGCGCAGCGGCGAGCACGGCGGCGCTGCGATCGACGGGGCCACCTTCGGCCCTGCGTTCGGCCATGATGCGATAGGCGTTCTCCACCATCACCACCG
>CBAAAD010000625.1:0-1697 GCA_964658785.1 uncultured Methylobacterium sp. | reverse complement strand
GCCGAGAGTACCGAAAGCGACGGCAGCGCCCGGCGCAAAACTCAGGCGCGGCACGCCGCCGCTGAAATAGCCGCCGCCGAGGTCGCTTCCCAGCAGATGCAGCGCCGCCGCGGCCAATCCGAGGCCCAGCAGCAGCCCGGCAAGCGCTCCCACGGCGCCGACCACCAATGCCTCCAGAAAAATCTGCGCCACCAGGCTGCGGCGCTCCAGCCCCAGCACGCGAATCAGCGCGAACTGCGGGCGTCGGCGCGCGACCGAGAGCGATTGCGCCGAGTACACGAGAAATCCGCCGGTCAGCAGCGCCATCAGCGCCAGCATGTCCAGGTTGACGCGATACGCGCGCGAAAGGCTGTCGCTGCGCGTCTCCTCGTTATGCCGCGTCACAATCTCCGCTCCCACCGGCAAGCGCGCAGCCAGCGCCGAGGAAAGCTGCGCCCGATCCGCATTCGGCGCGAGCCGAAAGTCCAGCCGCTGCAGCTTGCCGAGCTGGCCGAAACGCCACTGCGCCGCGGCGATATCGATCACCCCGATGTCCTGCCCAGCCGGCACACCCGGCAGGTCGCCAATGATGCGAAAACTGGCGCTATGCCCCATCGACGTGATGTCGATCGACTGCCCCACGCGCCGGCCGCTGGCCTGCATGGCTGCCGCCGATAGAAAGATCGCGCTGTCGCTGAAAAAATCGCTCGGATCACGCCGGCCGTCGCTGCGGCGTCCCAGCAGGCGCGGTGTCACCACGGCCGCATTCAGAACGTCCAGGCCGAGGATCGTCAGCGCGACATGCCGCTGCGCCTGCGCATGCAGCTCGACCACCGGGCTGACCTTGGCGATGCCGGGCACGCGGGCCAGCTGCGGATACAGCGCCTCGGAAAACCCGGCCGCGCTGGTGGCATGCACCTGCAAATCCGCATCGCCGCTGACGGTCTGGATGGCGTGATCGAATTCGCTCAGCGCCGAACCGTTGATCAGATGCACGGCAAAACCCAGCGCGACACCGAGCGCGATGGCCAGCACCGCGATCACGGTTCGCGAGGGATAAGTCCGCCACTCGCTGAAGATCATCCAGCGCATCGCGACCAGCGGCAGCGAAGCGCGCTCACCCATGCTCGACCAGCCCATCACGTGTGAGGTGCAGCACACGGTCGGCCACTGCCGCCGAGGCCGGCGAGTGGGTGACCAGCACCACGGCGGCGCCAGCCTCGCGCACCTGATCGACAAACAGCGCCATGACTTTCGCCGCCGTTTCCGGATCCAGATTGCCGGTCGGCTCATCGGCGAGAATCAGGCCCGGGCGATGGATCAAGGCGCGGGCGATCGCGACGCGCTGCAGCTCGCCGCCGGAAAGCTGTCGCGGATAGTCCGCGCCCCTCCCGCCCAGGCCGATCGCCTCGAGCATGCCGTTCGCTCTCGCCAGCGCCTCGTGGGCGTCGACTTTTTGCAGCACCAGCGGCAGCGCCACGTTGTGCGCCAGATCCAGATGCGGCAGCACGTGAAAGGCCTGAAAGACGAAACCGATCCGGTCACGCCGAAGCCGGGTCAGCGCATCGTCCTGCAGCGGCTCCAGCGCGGTGCCGTCGATCACCACCGATCCCGCATCCGCCCGGTCCAGTCCGCCCAGCAGGTTGAGCAGGGACGATTTGCCGACGCCGGACTCGCCCGTAATGGCGACGAACTGTCCCTTGCCGACCGTCAGATTC
>CBAAAD010000624.1:0-1698 GCA_964658785.1 uncultured Methylobacterium sp. | reverse complement strand
CGACCAGCGCACCGTCATCGGCGCAGGCCGCGCAACGTCGCCGAAGATCACCGGCGGTTTCACGCAGCGCGAGCCGTAGCTCTGCACCCAGCCCAGCTTGGTAAACAGATAGCCGTCCAGCTGTTCACCAAAGTACTCGACCATGTCATTGCGCTCCGGCTCGCCGTGCACCAGCACGTCCAGGCCGATACGTTCCTGAAAGCGCACGACGCGCTCGACCTCGGCTTCAAGCATCGCGTCGTAGCCGGCGTCATCGAGCTGGCCGGCACGATGCGCGGCGCGCGCCTTGCGCAGCGCGTCGGTCTGCGGGAACGAGCCAATCGTGGTCGTTGGCAGCGGCGGGAGCGACAGCGCTTCGGCCTGAACGACCTGACGTGTGGCGTAGGCCGACCGGCGCAGCGGCGCCTGCGGTCCGAGCGTACGCAGGCGCGTACGCACTCCCGCATCGACAACGCCGGGCGCGTGCGCCTGGGCATCCAGCAGCGATTGCTGCGCGGTCAACGCGGCGGTTGCTTCGGGAATGCCGGACAGCGCATCGGCATACACCCGCAGCTCTTCGATCTTTTGCCGGGCAAAGGCCATCGACACGAGACGCGATGGATCGAGCGCGGTCTCCGCCTTGAGATCGATCGGCACGTGCAGGAGCGAACACGACGGCGCGAGCCACAGGCGTTCGCTGCCCATCCGTGCGTGCGCCTTTTTCAGCAGCGCGGTGACGCGCTCGGGTCGGCTGCGCCAGATATTGCGCCCATCGACCACGCCAGCGCTGAGTACCCGACCCTCGGGCAGCGCATCGAGCACGGCGTCAAGCTGCTCCGGCGCGCGGACCAGGTCGATGTGCAGGCCGTCGACGGGCAGGCTGGTTGCCAGCGCGAGATTGTCCCCCAGCGCGCCGAAGTAGCTGGCCAGCAGCAGCTGCGGCGTGCGCGCGGCGGCCAGCGTGGCGTAAGCCTTGCGATAGGCGGCGTGGTCGTCGCCGTCCAGATCGAGCACGAGGCACGGTTCGTCCAGCTGCACCCACGCCGCGCCGGCATCGGCCAGTTGTCCGAGCAGTTCGACGTAGACGCGGACCAGATCATCCAGCAGATCCAGGCGATCGCTGCCATCGACGCTTTTCGACAGCAGCAGGAACGACACCGGCCCCAGCAGCACCGGCCGCGCGGTATGGCCTTGCGCCTGTGCCTCAAGGAATTCGGCCAGCGGCTTGTTAGCCTTCAGGGCGAAGCGCTGGCTGGCCTCCAGTTCCGGCACCAGGTAGTGATAGTTGGTGTCGAACCACTTGGTCATTTCCAGCGCGTGCAGATCGTGACCGCCGCGCTTGTGGCCGCGAGCCATGGCGAAATAGCCGTCCAAAGGATTTTCAGCGAATACGGGTCGATAGCGTGCCGGTATCGCATCGAACAGCACCGCGGTGTCCAGCACGTGGTCGTACAGGCTGAAGTCGTTGCACGGCAACACGTCGGCACCGGCATCCGCCGCCAGCTTCCAGTGCCGCCGCCGCAGCATGGCGGCGGTGTCGAGCAGCACCTCGGCGCTGGTGTCGCCGCGCCAGTGCGATTCGAGCGAGCGTTTGAGCTCGCGTTTGAGTCCGATGCGTGGAAAACCGGAGTAGGTAACGAGTGACATAAAAATTCCTCTTGCATGATGGGCAAAGAGGAACGAAGGGTGGCCGGCAACCGCGCCGCGCCGCTCTCCGAG
>CBAAAD010000623.1:1186-1703 GCA_964658785.1 uncultured Methylobacterium sp. | reverse complement strand
CAGGCTTACCGCTTTGATACGAGATGGATTCGGCATGCCTCAAGCGCCCTCGCCCACGCTTCGCCGGCACGGATTCACCTGGCTGCTGATGGTCATGGCCGCCCTGGTTGGCGCCTGGTGGTGGTGGTCGATCGGGCGTCCGGTTGACCTGCCTGATGCGCCGTCATCGCGCATTGCGTGCGTGTCCTACGGACCTTTTCGCCGCGCGGGTGAGTCGCCGCTCGATCCCAACGCCTTCATCAGCGCTGAGCGCGTGGATGCGGACCTGCGCATGCTGTCCCAGCGTTTCGACTGCGTGCGCACCTATTCGCAGGGGCAGGGCCTCAGCGCGGTGCCGGCGATTGCCGCTCGCCATGGCATGAAGGTGCTGATGGGCATCTGGCTCAGCCGCAACCCCAAATTGAACGATGAGCAGATCCGGCTCGGCATCGCGGCGGCCAAGGCGAATCCGCAGGCCATCCGCGGCATTATCGTGGGTAACGAAGTGCTGCTGCGCGGGGAGCTGTCCTCGGCGCAG
>CBAAAD010000623.1:0-1176 GCA_964658785.1 uncultured Methylobacterium sp. | reverse complement strand
CGGCAAGTGAAAGCGGCCGTCAGCGTGCCGGTGACCTATGCGGACGTATGGGAATTCTGGCTGCGCCATCCCGAACTGGCCTCGTCGGTGGACTTCATCACCATCCACATTCTGCCTTACTGGGAAGACAAGCCGGTGCCGTCGTCGCTGGCTGTGCAGCACGTGGAGGACGTTTCCGCGCGAGTCGAGCGCGCCTTTCCCGGGCGTCAAATAATGATCGGCGAGACCGGCTGGCCCAGCGAAGGACGGCCGCGGCAGGGCGTGAAAGCCAGCGTGGTCGACGAGGCGCGTTACCTGCGCGAGTTCATGCGCTACGCGACGACCGCCCGCATGCCTTACAACGTGTTCGCGGCCTTCGACCAGCCGTGGCAGCGCGTGCTTGAAGGCACGGTGGGCGGCTACTGGGGCATCTTCGACGTCCATGCCAAGCCGAAATTTTCGATGCAGGGTCCGGTGACCGAAGAGCCGCACTGGGCGTGCGGCTGGTTGGCCGGCGCGATCGGCGCGATCGTCTTTTTGCTGGCAGGCGGTTGGCGTCGACGTTGGAAGAACAATCGTGGTTGGCTGGCGTTACTGCTGCTGGGATTTGCCAGCGGCTGCGCGCTGGCCTGGCAAGCGCGGCAGATGTGGTTTGCCTGCAGCAATGCGGTCGAGTGGTCATTGTCGATCGCCGCCTGCGTGGCGGCTCTGGCCACCGCGCTGCAGCTGGCGCGATGGATCGCGGCGCGTCTGGCCGGCTTTACGCCGCTGATGCAGCCATCGGCGTGGCTGCGGTTTGGATGGCTATTTCTGTTGACATACTTCGGCCTGCTGCAGGTGTTCGACGGGCGCTATCGCGATTTTCCGCTGGGCCTGTTCGCGCTGCCGTGCATCGGCTATGCGCTGGTGGCGCTGCTGTACCAGCGGCACGAGGCGCGGGTGCCGATGATCGAGGAACGCTTTCTCGCGGTGTGCCTGCCGATACTTGCCGCCGTCGTGGTTGTGCAGGAGGCTGGCGTGATGCCGGTGGCCTGGCTCTGGCTGCTCTTGAACTCGGCGATTGCCGCGCCGGTGCTAGTTGGCTGGCGACAGGCGCGGCAGCATCTGAGTCTGAATTCGCAGCAGGCGTAAACAGCCGATCAGCAGCGCCAGCGCGCCCGCTTCGAAGCAGTACATTTCCAGCGCAAAGGCGCCAAG
>CBAAAD010000622.1:0-1711 GCA_964658785.1 uncultured Methylobacterium sp. | reverse complement strand
CAAGAATCCCCGTTGGTGTTGTTGAATTTGGCTGCGGCAGTTCCTAGTACTCCAGTAACCTTGACGCGATCGCCGGTCTTGAGGTTAGCAATCTTCTTCTCGTTTACGAGTAAGTCGTCACGAGTAATTCCTTCGCCGGTGCATTGTGGATTGGTAGGATCACGAAAGATGACGGCAATCTGATTTTGCGGATTGCCGTAGGTTTGAGCAAGAACACCAGTTTTGGTGATGCGTGTGACGATGCCCGGCACGACAACTGCATGCTGATCCCACTTTTCCTTCGCCATGACCTCGTTCTGTTTCCAGTCCTGCCAGATTTCGTTCAACGTCGTCGGCTTGGCATTCGCCAAGAGACGGAAATCTCCGTGCAGCACGTCGCCAGTGGTGTTGAGTGCAGTGTCCACGGTTTCACAACCACCGATTGCCACGACTGCCAAGCAGAGCAAGCCTGCGCCCACATATTTCAATCTCTTCCGCATTGTCGTTCTCCCTGTTAAAGATGAGCGTTCTTCGTAAAGCATATTAAGCAGATGCGCAGAATGTGGTCTGTCATCCTTTACGACACAATGTGTAGCGTATTTCTGACAAAACCGTCGCATTCGGGCAAAGTACGGTTGTGCAGATTGTGGTGTGCTTCAGACAGTCCTCGATTGCCAACCTCAGGTTTTGTGACCATCTATGCATATGAGATACAACGAAGGTGGCAGCTTCCCGCTTGCCCGGTAGGATCTGGCAAAATTTTTAGGGCATCATGAAATTTCAATTGATCAAAAAAAGTAATACGTGTGACAAGAGATGTCGTGATCATGTGCGCCATGCAATGGGCGCCGATCGCGGCCACAACCACGTCAACGGCGTACTCGACAAGCTGGCCGCCGAGCTGCGCGCGGTGGAGAAACGCGGCTGATGTCGTGCGCAGCTAGCGACGTCGCCGTGGCTGTGCCTGTGCTGGAAACCGAGCGCATGCGTTTGCGTGCGCATCGCGCCGACGATCACGCGGCGCTGTCCGCCACCTGGGCTGATCCGCTGGTCTATCGTTTTCTCAGCGGCCAGCCGACATCGCCCCCGGATGCCTGGATGCGCTTGCTGCGCTACGGCGGGCTCTGGTCGATGCTCGGTTACGGCTATTGGGCCGTCGAAGAAAAAGCGAGCGGTCAGCTCATCGGCGACATCGGCTACGCCGACTTACGCCGCGGCATGACGCCTTCGCTCGACGGGATGCCCGAGCTCGGCTGGGTACTGGCGTCGCACGCGCATGGCAAAGGCTACGCCAGCGAGGCGCTTGCCGCCGTGCAGGCCTGGGGCGACAGCCATTTCGGCGCGCACCGCTCGTGCTGCATCATCGATCCGGACAACGTCGCATCGACCCGGCTGGCCGCGAAAGCCGGTTTCCACTTCTGGATGGAAGGTCAGGTTCACGGCTCCACCGTGCACGTCTTCACACGCGACGCGTAAACGCGCGACAGCCGGGATCGAGGGTATGGAATTCAGCCTGATCGAACGCATCCGCTTGCTCACCGAACAGTCGCGCGACGACGTCAGGGTCGGCATCGGCGACGACGCTGCCGTGCTCGCCGTGCCGGCCGGGCAAGAGCTGGCGATGGCGATCGACACGCTGGTGGAAGGCGTGCATTTTCCACGCGGCACATCGGCGGCCGACATCGGCTGGAAGGCGCTGGCGGTCAACCTCTCCGATCTCGCGGCCATGGGC
>CBAAAD010000621.1:0-1716 GCA_964658785.1 uncultured Methylobacterium sp. | reverse complement strand
CACGAGCGCTCAGCCGATCGGTCAATGGGTGCTGCCCGGTATGCCGAACCTGCACTCACACGCGTTTCAGCGGGCCATGGCCGGATTGGCGGAACGCCGCAGCCGCATCGACGACAGTTTCTGGTCATGGCGGGAAATCATGTACGGGTTCGCGGCAGCGATCAGCCCCGAAGCGCTGCAGGCCATTGCTGCCCAGCTGTATGTCGAAATGCTCAAGGCCGGTTATACCCAGGTCTGCGAGTTCCACTATCTGCATCATCAGAGCGACGGCACGCCCTATGCGCAGCCCGAGGCGATGTCGCTGGCGCTGATCGAGGCGGCGCGCGAGGCGGGCATCGCATTGACCCTGCTGCCGGTGCTGTACATGAGTGGCGGCTTCGATGGACGCGCGCTGGCACCGCGGCAGTGCCGCTTCGGCAATACCGTCGACAGCTATTTGCGCCTGCTGGAATCGCTGCAGCCCTACGAAAATGAGCAGCTGCGCGTTGGCATGGCGCTGCATTCGCTGCGTGCCGTGCCGGTCGAGGCCATGCATGAAGTACTGGCCAGCCAGTCGACACAACACTGCCCCGTACACATCCATGTCGCCGAGCAGATCGGCGAAGTGCAGGACTGCCTTGCCCTGCGTGGCGCGCGCCCGGTCGAGTGGCTGCTGGAGAACGCGGCCGTCGACGAGCGCTGGTGCTTCGTCCATGCCACCCATCTGACCGACGGCGAGACGACGGCGCTGGCCAACAGCGGCGCGGTGGCCGGCCTGTGTCCGACCACCGAGGCCAATCTCGGCGATGGGCTGTTTCCGCTGGCGGATTATCTTGATGCAGGCGGCCGGCTCGGCATCGGCTCGGATTCCCATATCTCCATTTCCCCGGTCGAGGAACTGCGCTGGCTCGAATACGGCCAGCGGCTGGCGTCGCGCCACCGCAATATCGGCGCCCGCCGTCCCGGTGCGAGCGTGGGGGAAACGCTGTGGCGCGCGGCGCTCAGCGGCGGTGCGCAGGCGTCGGGTTTGCCGATTGGCGAACTGCGCGACGGCGCGCGTGCGGATCTGCTGGTGCTCGACGAAAACTCGCCGCTGCTGGCGGCACGCGACGCGCTGTCCGTGATCGACAGCTTTCTGTTCGCGGGAAATACGCCGCTGGTGCGACACGTGATGTGTGGCGGCGAATGGATGGTGCGTGATTTCCACCACCGGGACGAGGAGCGCATAGCCGCGCGTTACCGCAAAACCGTGGCGGAGCTGGCCTCAAGCGCGGGCTAGCCGAAGGCCTTGCAGCTGAACGCCAGGTATCGCGCGGCGGCGGCGCTGTCAGCGATGCATTAGGCGCACGCGTTAGCGGTCACACATCCCCGCTAACGGAGCGTTTTATGCGTCGATTCATGTCTGTCTTGCTGCTTTGCGCTGCCCTGATGGGCGGCGTGCTCTCGCTCTCGGGCTGCATCGTGGTGCCGCCGCGCCCGTATCATCAGCGGGTCTGGATTGCCGGCTATTGGGCACCGCAGCATGTCTGGGTCGGCGGCCACTGGGGTTACCGCTGATTCACTGATTCAGCGGCAGGTGGCGCCAGCTTCTGGGCTGGCGCCACGGTGTTGCTGATGGGCGATAAAGCCTTACTGCGCCTGTGGTGCCGCCGGAGCCGCTGTCGACACCGGATTGGCCGCCTTGAACTTCTCCCACTGCGCCTTGCGCGCCTGCTGCTGGGTCTGTAGCGTGGCGTA
>CBAAAD010000620.1:0-1727 GCA_964658785.1 uncultured Methylobacterium sp. | reverse complement strand
AGCCAGTCGAATGGCGGTGTTTGCACAGTGTCTGGTCGAAGCCGGAATGATCGGCCTGCTGGGTGGCCTTGGTGGCCTGCTGCTGACGCTGCTCGGACTATGGCTGATTCGCCGTCAGCCGGTCGAATACGCCGACCTGATTCATCTGGACCCATGGATGTTCGGGCTGACCTTCGCCCTGGCGATCGCCGCCAGCCTGCTCGCCGGCGTGCTGCCGGCGCTGCGCGCCAGCCGCATTACGCCAGCGCTTCAACTCAAGACGCTGTGAGGATTTGACCCATGCAGATCCAGCCCATTCTTGCCGCCCTGCGCAAACATCGTCTGGCCACCGTGCTGCTGGCGCTGGAGATCGCGCTGGCCTGTGCCGTGCTGTGCAACGCCTGTTTCCTGATCATCAGCCGAGTCCAGCATACGCATGTCGACAGCGGTGTCGACGAGAGTGCCCTGGCTGCCGTGAAGTTGACGGGCTACGACCCGGCCAGCAGTGTCGACCTCAACGCCCGGGTGCTCAGCGGCCTGGCGAAACTTCCCGGCGTGCAGTCAGTCAACGTGATCAATGCCGTGCCGTTCGGTGACCACGCGGGTAGCGCGGGTATTTCTACGGATGCCGCCGGCAAGCATTTCGCTGGCGTCGTGGATTTTTATGTCGGCAGTCCAGGCTCTTTCAAGGCGTTGGGGCTGAAGCTTGTCGCTGGGAGTCTGCCGCAGGCCAGCGACGCGCAGCCACTCGATAGCTTCGTTCCTGAAAACGCCACGGTTTGGGTCACGCGCGCGCTGGCCGACCATTTGTGGCCGGGTACCGATCCGTTGGGCAAGGAATTCTGGACCGACAAGTTCCACTTCCGTGTGGGCGGCGTGCTGGCGCACCTGGCTCGCCCATGGGGCGGCGAGGGTGGGCCCAGCACGATCGATTGGTCGGTGTACGTGCCGGCACAAGCTGGCCGCCAGCTGGCCGGCACGTATCTGCTGCGCGCCGCGCCGGCAGAGTTGCCGCGCGTGTTGCGCGATGCCCGCGCCGCGATGGCCAGCATCGCGCCGGATGCGGTGGTGGACAGCAAGAACAGCCAGACCCTCGCCACGCTGCGCGAAAAGTATTTTCGTCAGGATCGGTTGATGTCCGGCATTCTGCTCGGCGTGATCTGCGCCCTGCTGCTGGTGACCGCCCTGGGCATTGTCGGCCTGGCCAGTTTCTGGGTGCAGCAGCGCCGCCGACAGATCGGCGTGCGGCGTGCGCTCGGCGCCACGCGCAGCGACATCCTGGCGTACTTCCAGACCGAGAATTTTCTCATCGTGAGCGGCGGCATCGTGCTGGGCATGGTGCTGGCCTTCGCGATCAACCTGCTGCTGATGCAGCACTACGAATTGCCGCGGCTGCCGCTCTACTACCTGCCGATCGGTGCGTTGAGTTTGTACGTCATTGGCCAGCTGGCGGTGCTCGGACCAGCGCTGCGCGCGGCTGCCGTATCGCCGGTCGAAGCAACGAGGAGCGTGTGATGAGAATCAGGAGCGGAGGGCGGATCGTCAGCGGCGAGGGCTGCACGCGGGTGCCGATCGCCGAATGCCGCGGTTTTGCGCTTCTCTCCTCGCCACTCGTCTTTCATACCCTGCCTCTCACCGGAGCCTGAGCATGTTCGCCTACTACCTCGAACTGGCCCTACGCAGCCTGCGGCGCAACAAGGTGCTGACGGCTCTCATGATCCTGGCGCTTGCGTTGGGCATTGGTGCAT
>CBAAAD010000619.1:0-1730 GCA_964658785.1 uncultured Methylobacterium sp. | reverse complement strand
CGTAAAGCGAGAGCTTCTGTCGTCGCCAATATATTTGCGTCTATGCAACTATTGCGCTATCGGCTATAGTTGCGCCCATGCGCTCATCAAAGTCGGGCAATTCCCTTAGCCATCGCCTTATCGCGGCCATCATGCCGTTGATGAAGGGCAGCCAGGCCGAGGTGATGTCGGCTACCGCGGAATTCGAGCTCACCATGACCCAGCTGCGGATGCTGTTTGTGCTGGAGCACGCCGGGCGGGACATGGCCGTCAACGAACTCGCCGAGCAGGTGGGCGTGTCGATGGCGGCGACCGGGCGCGCGGTGGATATTGTCGTTCGCACCGGCCTGCTGTCGCGGCGCGAGGACGAGAGCGACCGCCGCATCAAACGCATTGGCCTGACCGAATCCGGGCGCGCCGCGATCGTGCAGATCGGCCAGGCGCGCCGCCGCGCGGTCGAGTCCTTCGTGGCGAAACTCGATGCCGACGAGCGTGCCGCGCTCGATGCGGCCGTCGCCACACTGGGCGAACTGACCGCGCGGCATCTGCCGCTGCCGGGCGGAACGCATGCGTCGCCATCGTCCGTCACGACACCTTCCAAAGTTTCCAGGTGAACAAGCTCATGCCGAATCCAAAAGCTCCTGCTGAAGCCACGCTCGATCCGCACCTGCTGCGCATCGCGGCGGTGGTGATCCTCGGCACCTTCATGTCGATTCTCGACACCACCATCGTCAATGTGGCGATCAGGGACCTGTCCAAAAGCTTCGGTGCGCCGCTGGCCACGATGCAGTGGATTTCGACCGGTTACATGCTGGCGCTGGCCACGGTGATTCCGCTCACCGGCTGGGCCGCCGATCGCTTCGGCACCAAGCGTCTGTACATGGCGTCGATCGGCATGTTTCTGCTGGGCTCGGCGCTGTCCGGCGCGGCGTGGTCGGCCGGATCGCTGATCGTCTTTCGCGTGCTGCAGGGCCTGGGTGGCGGCATGATCATGCCGGCCGGCATGACGATTCTGACCCATGCGGCCGGACCGAAGCGGATGGGCCGGGTGATGGGCATCGTCGGTGTGCCGATGCTGCTGGCGCCGATCGTCGGGCCGATTCTCGGCGGCTGGCTGGTGGACGATGTGTCCTGGCGCTGGATTTTTTTCGTCAACCTGCCGATTGGCGCGATCGCGCTGTTTGCCGCCATGCGCGTGTTCGAGCGTGACGATCCCAAGCCGCACCACGCGCTGGACTGGCCCGGCCTGCTGATGCTCTCGCCGGGGCTGGCGATCTTCGTCTACGGACTGGCGGAAACCGCGGCCGGCTCGGGTCTGAATTCGCTCGGCGGCGGTGGCGCGGTGCTGCTCGGGCTGCTGCTGGTGATCGCCTTCGTGCTGCATGCGCGCGTGCGTAAGGGCGCGCTGATCGACGTGAAGATGTTTGCGCAGCGCGCGGTGGGTGCGCCGGCGCTCACCGTGTTTCTTTTCTGCACGGCGTTCTTTGGCGTGGCGCTGCTGATGCCGCTGTATTTCCAGTTGGTGCGCGGCGACTCGGCCCTGCGCGCTGGCCTGCTGCTGGCCGCACAGGGCATTGGCGCGATGATTTCGATGCCGATCGCCGCGCGCCTGACCGACAGGCTCGGCGCACGCCGCGTCGTGACGTTCGGCCTGTCGCTGGTGGCGCTGGGCATGTTGAGCCTCAGCCGGATTTCGGCCACGACGACCGTCCTTCAGGTGGAGCTGACGCTGTTCCTGATGGGCCTGGGCA
>CBAAAD010000618.1:0-1734 GCA_964658785.1 uncultured Methylobacterium sp. | reverse complement strand
GCTGGGCAACATTGCCGGGGTCGTTATCCGCACGCGTGGTGCTGCCAGCGATCAACCCAACACAGCCCAGGCCGCGTTGTTCGAGACCACGGCCAGCGCGTTTATGTCGCACAAGCCGATGGCCGACGAAGTTTTCGGGCCGTCTTCATTGCTGGTGCGCTGCGAAAACGAAGCCGAGCTGCTGAAGGTCAGCGCCGCGATCGAGGGCCAGCTCACCGCAACGCTGCAAATGGATGAGGGCGACATGGCCCTGGCGAAAAAGCTGGTGCCGATATTGGAGCTCAAGGTCGGACGCATTCTGGCCAACGGTTATCCCACCGGCGTGGAGGTCAGTTCTGCCATGGTCCATGGCGGACCGTTTCCGGCAACATCCGATGGCCGCAGTACGTCCGTTGGCACCGCGTCGATCGAGCGCTTCCTTCGCCCGATTTGCTACCAGGATCTGCCCGACGCGCTGTTGCCGGATGCATTGAAAAAAACCAACCCGCTGGAACTTCGGCGGCTGGTGGACGGCAACCTCACCGCGACGCCGGTTTGATATGAGTCACGAAACGATTCACGCCCAACCCAAAAGTATTGGCTTTCCATAGATCAGGATCAGTGCAGGCCGTTTGATTTCCAGACTCTGTAACTCTGTAGCAAGCCATTTAGTAAAGACAGGCATTGCAAGGCTCTCCTCCGCTATTCGGAGCATGACTCGCGACCGCCGTCACGTCAGCGCGAGGAAGCATGAAAATAGTCAGACTGGATGTGATGCGGATTGCATTGCCTTTCGATACGGGCAGAGCCGAGGCATTGCATGACGATTGTCGCGAGGCGTACAACGCAGCCTCGCCACAGCTTAAAAAGATGGAAACATTGCTGCTGCGGCTTACCACCGATACGGGAATGGTCGGCTGGGGTGAAGCTTTCGGGCATCTGATCAATCCGGTGACCTTTGCCGCACTGGCCGGTGTCGTCGGGCGCGCCTTTATGGGGTGTCCGATCAGCGCCGACCCGGCAAGTTTCAGCGCGGTGCGCCAACAGGCCGAGCGCGCGCTGCACGCGTTCGGCCGCACCGGACCGGTGCTTTACGCGCTGTCTGCAATCGACATTGCGCTATGGGATCTCGCCGCCAAGCTTTCAAACAAGCCGCTGTTCCAGCTGCTCGGCGCCACACGCAGCCACATGGATACTTACGTCAGCCTGGTCAGTTACGGCAATGACCCTGACGAAGTGTCCCGTCAGGTCCAGCGCGCGCATGCGCTCGGCTACAAACAAATCAAACTGCACGAAACCGACATCGCCGCCATACGCGCCGCACGCGCCGCATTGCCGGACGACGTTGTGCTGATGGTCGACGTCAACTGCCCCTGGAACGAAACGCAGGCGCTCAGCCAACTGGCGCAATTGCGCGATCTTGAACTTGGCTGGCTGGAAGAGCCGCTGTGGCCACCGGATGACATCGAAGGGCTCGCCCGACTTCGTTACGCCGGAACGCCCATCGCGGCAGGCGAAAATGCATCGGGCGTGCAAGCCTTTCGCGAACATTTTCATCGCGGCGCCGTAGACGTCGCGCAACCAAGCGTCAGCAAGATCGGCGGCATCACCGCGATGCTCGAAGTATTCGAGATGGCGCGATCGTGTTCCGTGCAGGTCGTGCCGCACTGCTTTTATTACGGCCCGGGCCTGTTGGCGACGGCACATCTGGTGGCCTGCCTGCCGGACTCCGTGGCGCTGGAAACCCCCTTCCTG
>CBAAAD010000617.1:0-1739 GCA_964658785.1 uncultured Methylobacterium sp. | reverse complement strand
ACTCGATCAGCGCTGTCACGCGGGTATAGGCCACCGACCACAGTGGAAGGCTGGAGACCAGCTCATCCAGATGCTGCGTCGACTCGACCTCGGCGATAAAGCGCAGCGCAATGCTGCCGGCGACCGGACCACCGGCCAGAATGCAGCCCTGTTTGACGAGCGTTTCCGCGCGATCGAGGGTGGGGAAAACCACTTCCTCGACAAACGCGCGTGCCGCGGCGTCATTCAACCACTGGCCGGTTTTGGGGTGATCCATCTCGATGAGAAATTTCATGATCGTTGCCTTTGATGGCATGACTTGCGGAAGCGAACCGATCTTTTTTCTGTTCGCGTTGGCCGGTGGCGGGACGCTTCACCAGAAAGCGTCCCGCCAGGCGATGAACGATCAGACCGGCGCTTCGACCTTGGCGTAGCGCACCAGCTTCTTGTTGACGAACTCCTGGATGCCCATGTCACCGAGCTCGCGCCCGTAACCGGAATCCTTGATGCCGCCGAACGGCAGCTCGGCGTCGGACCAGCTGATGTTGTTGATGAACATCATTCCCGTGTCGACGCGGCTGGCCACGCGGCGGCCGCGCGCGATGTCCTTGGTGAAGACCGAGCCGCCGAGGCCGAAGTCCGAATCGTTGGCCAGCGCGATCGCTTCGTCCTCGTCCTTGACGCGAAAGAACATCGCCACCGGTCCGAAAAATTCGTCACGGAAAGCAGGATTCTTCGGCGTGACGTCGGTCAGAATCGTCGGCTGCATGAAAGAACCGGGGCGATCGACGCGCTTGCCGCCGATCAGCACGCGCGCACCGTGTGCCACCGCGCTATCGACCTGGGCGATTAGCTGCACCAGCGCCGACTCCGTCGACAGCGGTCCGAGCGTGGTCTTCTCGTCCAGCGGATCGCCGGCCTTCAGTCCGGACAGCGCCGCGGAGAATTTCTCCAGGAACTTGTCCGCGATCTTGTCCACGACGATGAAGCGCTTGGCCGCACAGCAGGTCTGCCCGGTGTTGTACATGCGACCCCACAGCGCCCACGGGATGGTGTGCTCGAGATCGGCATCTTCCAACACGATGAAGGCATCGCTGCCGCCCAGCTCCATCGACGACGGCTTCAGGTTCTGCCCTGCCCGCGCGGCGATGCTGCGGCCTGCCGGCACGCTGCCGGTCAACGCCACACCCTTGATACGCGGATCGTCGATGACTTTGTCCGACTGCTCGTGTGAGATCAGCAGGTTGGTATACAGGCCAACCGGCGCACCGGCGTCGATAAGGAGTTTTTCGAACGCAATGGCGCACTGCGGCACGCAGCCGGCGTGCTTGATCACCAGCGTATTGCCGGCCATCAGATGCGGCCCGGCGACGCGCGCCAGCTGGTAGTAAGGAAAGTTCCACGGCTCCACGCCAAAGATCACGCCGATCGGGCTGCTCTCCATATGCGCATCACCGATGGTCGGATGGAGCTTCTGCGGCGCCAGAAACGTTTCGGCATGCTTGGCGTAATACGCCAAGATGTCCGAACTGAACTTCACTTCGCCGCGCGCTTCGCCGATGCGCTTGCCCATCTCTAGCGTCATCGTGTGGGCGAATTCATCCGCGCGCTCGGCCAGCAGCTTGGACGCCTTGGCGATGATCTTGGCGCGCTCGGCGTAGCTGGTGTGCTTCCAGGTCTTGTAACAGCTGTCGGCAGTGGCCAGTTTCTCTTCCAGCTGCTTGTCGGTGAGCTGGTCAAAGCTCTGCAGCAATTTGCCG
>CBAAAD010000616.1:0-1746 GCA_964658785.1 uncultured Methylobacterium sp. | reverse complement strand
CTGGCAGCGACCGCCAAGGTGGTGGTGACGGCGTATAGCGATGTCGCCGAAGGCATGATGGAAACCGAGGCCGGCGGCGGTCGATTCGTCGAAGTGGTGCTGCGTCCCACCGTGACCATCAGCGCGGCCAGCGACGCCGCGAAAGCCGAATCGCTGCACGCCGATGCGCACCACGCCTGCTTTATCGCCAGCTCCGTCAATTTTCCGGTGCACTGCGAACCACGCATCGTGGTCGACGTCGCCTAAACCCAACCCACAGCCCCTTTTCCCCTCAAGGATTCGTATCTCATGAGCCAAGCCAGCGCCAATAAAGACATCGTCCTCGCCTTTTCCGGCGGCCTCGATACCAGTTTCTGCGTGCCGTATCTGCAGGAGCGAGGCTGGGCCGTGCACACCGTGTTTGCCGATACCGGCGGCGTCGATGCGGAAGAGCGCGCGTTTATCGAACAGCGCGCGGCCGAGCTGGGCGTGGCCTCGCATCTCACGGTCGACGGCGGTCCGGCGATCTGGCAGGGCTTCGTCAAACCGTTCGTGTGGGCGGGCGAGGGCTATCAGGGCCAGTACCCGCTGCTGGTGTCCGATCGCTACCTGATCGTCGAAGCGGCGTTGAAGCGCGCCGGCGAGCTGGGCACCAAGGTCATTGCGCACGGCTGCACCGGCATGGGCAACGACCAGGTGCGCTTCGATCTGGCGGTGAAGTCGCTCGGCGATTATGAAATTGTGGCGCCGATCCGCGAGATTCAGAAAGAGCACACCCAGACCCGGGCCTACGAGCAGGCGTATCTGGAGGAGCGCGGCTTCGAAGTGCGCGCCAAGCAGAAGAGCTACACCATCAACGAGAACGTGCTGGGCGTGACCATGTCCGGTGGCGAGATCGATCACTGGAAAACGCCGGGCGACGGCGCACGCGGCTGGTGCAAGCCGCGCAGCGAATGGCCGTCCGAAAAACTCAGCGTGACGCTGGGCTTCGAGAAGGGCGAAGCGGTGTCGATCGATGGCCAGAAAATGGCCGGCGACAAGTTGCTGGTCAAGCTCAACGAGCTGTTCGCCGCGTACGGCGTGGGTCGCGGCATGTATACCGGCGACACCACCATCGGCCTGAAGGGGCGCATCTTGTATGAAGCGCCGGGCATCGTGTCCCTGCTGACCGCGCATCGTGCGCTGGAAGAGGCCGTGTTGACCAAGCAGCAAAATCGCTTCAAGCCGGAGGTGGCGCGCAAGTGGGTCGAGCTGGTGTACGAAGGTTTTTATCACGATCCGCTGAAAACCGATCTCGAAGCTTTCCTCGCCGCCAGCCAGAGCTGCGTCAACGGTGAAGTGGTGCTGGAGACTTACGGCGCGCAGGTCACCGCGGTGGAAGTGCGTTCGCCGCATATCCTCAACGCGAAGGGTGCGGTCTATGCGCAGTCGGCCGACTGGGGCGTGGCCGAGGCGGAGGGCTTCATCAAGCTGTTCGGCATGAGCAGCACGCTGTGGGCGGAGATCAATCGCTGATGGGCCACCGGGAACAGGGAACAGGGAACGGGGAACGCGGTAGCGAGCTGCTGCGGGCGACCCTGAGTCATCTCAAAACCTTGGTCGCGTTCGATACGCGCAATCCGCCGCGCGCGATCGGCACGGACGGACTGTTCGATTATCTCCGCGCGCAGCTGCCCGGTTTCACGGTGACGCTGACCGATTACGGCGCCGGCGCGGTGACGCTGCATGCCGTGCGCGGTGCGCCGAAGGTGCTGTTCAACGTGCATC
>CBAAAD010000615.1:0-1747 GCA_964658785.1 uncultured Methylobacterium sp. | reverse complement strand
CTCCAAGACCATGTTGAATGCCGTGGCGACGCTGCTGCAGAATCGCGAGAAGGCCTGAGCGATTCAACGGGCGCCGTACGCCAACGACGGCGCCCACCCTGGCTTCAATAAAAAAAGGCGCCCGGTTGGGCGCCTTTTTCATGGCCTGCGGCCACCAGACTGACCTCGAATTTACGCGCCGAGAAATGCCAGCAGATCCGCGTTGAGCTGATCCTTGTGGGTGATGTACAGCCCGTGCGGCGCGCCGTCGTAGGCCTTCAGGGTTGCCGTTGGAAGGAGCTTGGCGGTGCGCTCGCCGCTGACTTCGAAGGGCACGCTCTTATCGTCCTTGCCATGGATGATCAGGGTGGGGACGCTGATCTTTTTCAGGTCTTCGCGGAAATCGGTTTCGCTGAAGGCGCGTACGCAGTCGAGCGTGCCTTTCAGCGACGCCGGCAGCGCCAGCGACTGGTTCCAGTCGAGCACGGCCGAGCTTACGGCGTGATGCAAGGCGCTGACACCGAAGAAGCTCTTGCCGAAGTTCTCCAAAAAGGCGGGGCGGTCCTTGGTGATGCCTTCGATCATGCCGTCGAACACGCTCTTGTCGACGCCGTCGGGGTTGTTTTCGGTCTTCAGCATGAACGGCGTTACCGCGCTGACGAAGGCCACCTTTCTGACGCGTTCGCCAGCGTACTTGCCCATGTAGCGGGCGATTTCGCCGCCGCCCATCGAAAACCCGACCAGGGTGACGCCGGTCAGATCGAGCGCCACAAGCAGGCCTTTCAGATCATCGGCCAGCGTGTCGTAGTCGTAGCCGTCCCACGGTTTTGACGACTGGCCAAAACCGCGGCGGTCGTAGCTGATCACGCGAAAGCCCTTGCTGGCGAGGGCGACAATCTGGTTCTCCCACATTTGCTGGCTGACCGGCCAGCCGTGGATCAGTACCACCGGTGCGCCGCTCCCGACGTCCTCATAAAAGAGTTCGACCGGCTTGCCGCTGCGGTCCTGATTGACTTTGATCATGGTCATCGAATGCTGCCTTTATCGGGGAAGGGATCCCCTTGATAGCAATGCATCAATGAAAGTGGCGGCAATGAAAAGCGTGTGAGGTGACGGCCATGCGCCGTGCATTCTGCACACCGGGCAAGCCGCGTTCGCTTATTGCACGGCGACCCGGGAAGCCGGCGTGGTGGTCTGCAGCAGATCGTCGGCTTTCATGCGGCTGACCAGCTGCAGCGGCTGGCCCCACGGCGTGAGGAAGGTCACCGCGAGCTTGCCGGCATCCTGCCCGCTGGTCAGGCGTGTCGGCGATCCGATCAGGTGGATGCGATTGGCACGCAACCACTGGGATACGGAGGACGCATCGTCGGTTTCCAGCGTAAAGCTTTGCGACTGGGCAACAGCGCCTGGCGGTGCGTGGCCGGATGCCTGGGTAATGTCGACCGTGGTTTCGCGCCCGCAACTCATCAGCGCAGCTTGTTTTGTCAGAGTGCCACTGCCGTCGTTGATCACAATGCAATTCATCACATCGCGGAAGAAGGTGACGGCCTGGGTCACGTCGGGTACGTGCACGGCGACATAGTCATCGCCGTCGGGAGCGGCGCGGGAGATGCCAGGTAGCGCCGTGACGGCGAGCAAAAGAGCAGTAAAGAGGTGCAGCAGCGGCTTTTTCACGACAGGTGTCCGGTGAGGTGACAGCAACGTGGTCACGACGGGTCAGTCGTTCAATAGTCCGTTGGGCACCAGTGCGTTTCCTGCAAAGAACGAT
>CBAAAD010000614.1:0-1749 GCA_964658785.1 uncultured Methylobacterium sp. | reverse complement strand
CGCGGCTGGAGCAGGGGATCGGACATCGGGCAAGGATAGCGAGTGAGCTGTCAAAGTCGTGGATAGGCAACGATGTGTGTGTTTGGGAATTCAGGGCCTGAGGCTCGCGCCTGGAAGAGACGGCAGCGCCCGCTTCTCTGTGCTATTTCATCATGCATTTTGCCTTCAGTGTGTATGATACACACGATGAAGAGCCATGACCTTCTAAAACTGTTGAAGTCGAATGGCTTTGCTGTCATCAGCATTCGCGGTAGCCATCACAAGCTGCGCAATGCGGCGGGCGTGACGATTATCGTTCCGCACCCAAAAAAAGATCTCGGCAAAGGCTTGGTCGCCGCGATCCTGAAGCAGGCTGGGTTGTGATCCAGCCACAACGGAGTGAATAGCCATGCGTTACGCAGTAGCGATCGAAACCGGAAATGACAAGCAGGCTTATGGTGTCGTCGTTCCGGATCTGCCTGGCGTGTTCAGCGCCGGCGATACGTTGGACGAGGCCTTGGTGAACGCCGAGGAAGCGATCTTGTTTGCGCTGGAAGATTTTGCGGATCGCGGTGAGCGTATTCCCGAAGCTACCGAGCTCGCCGCCTTGATGGCTGGCAGGGACGGGAAGGGTGGTCCGAAGAAATTCCCCAGCAGAAAATGGGGTTGGCACGTGGTCAACGTGGACACCAGCAAGCTGACGACGAAGGTTGTTCGGGTCAACATCACCATACCCGAGCCACTGTTGAAGATGATCGATGCATATGCCGGCAGTCATGGTGAAAGCCGCAGCGGTTTTCTGGCGCGTGCTGCGCAGTCCGCAATGAATGGCTGATGCTTTTTACCGCCATGACGAATGCACTTCGACTATTGGGTGATGCTGGATTTAAGCAGTGGGTCGGCAAAGTCTGCGGACATTTTGCCTTCCCGCTCTTTCAGGCCGTCTATTCAGCGCCGCGATAACGCAGCGCATCGAGCAACATGGTGAATGCCTGAGTCGGCTGGCGTCGGTTCGGGTAGTACAGGTGATAGCCGGTGAATGAGGGCGTCCAGTCGGCGAGCAATTGGACGAGTGCGCCGCTGTCGAGGTGCGATTGCACCTGCGTCTCGGAAAGGTAGGCGATGCCGAAGCCGTCCAGCACCGCCTCAAGCATCGGCAGGATGCTGTTGAAAATCAGCTGCCCTTCGACGCGTACGCGCAGCTCCTTGCCGTTCTTTTCGAACTCCCAGGCATAGAGGCCGCCGTAGGTCGGCAGGCGCAGATTGATGCAGGAATGACGGGTGAGATCCTGCGGCGTTTTCAGTTTTTTTCGGCCCTTCAGATACGCCGGCGCGGCGACCACCAGCATGCGCGTGGACGGGCCGATCGGCACCGCGATCATGTCCTTGGCGACCATGCCGCCCAGGCGGACGCCGGCATCGAAGCCCTCCGCCGCGATGTCGGTCAGGCCGTAATCGGTGACGACTTCGACCTTGATGTCCGGGTAGTCCGGCAGAAATCGGCGCAGCGCTGGCCAGAGCACCGAGGTCAGCGCGTTTTCATCGGCGTTGATGCGAATGGTGCCGGCGGGCTTGTCGCGCAGATCGCCGAGCGCGTCGAGTTCCGCCCCGATTTCGTCGAGCCGGGGGCCGACCGAGCGCAGCAGGCGCTCGCCGGCCTCGGTCGGCGTCACGCTGCGCGTGGTGCGGGTGAGCAGGCGAATGCCCAGGTGTTCCTCGAGGCCACGCATCGTATGACTAAGCGCAGACGGCGATACGCCCAGCTTGGCG
>CBAAAD010000613.1:0-1752 GCA_964658785.1 uncultured Methylobacterium sp. | reverse complement strand
GCCAAGACTCACTGTTGGCTCACGCAACCGTCAGCGTGACGTCGATATTGCCGCGCGTGGCGTTGGAGTAAGGGCAAACAACGTGCGCCTTCTCCACCAGCGCTTCGGCCTGGGCGTGGTCGAGGCCAGGGATGGTGATCTTCAGCGCCACTTCGATGCCAAAGCCCGTCGGGATCGGGCCGATACCGACTTCGCCTTCGACCGTGGTGTCGGCGGGAAGGGCAACTTTCTGCTGGCCGGCCACATACTTCAGCGCGCCGAGGAAGCAGGCGGAATAACCGGCGGCAAACAGCTGCTCGGGGTTGGTGCCGTCACCGCCGGCGCCGCCAAGTTCTTTCGGTGTGGTCAGCTTCACGTCGAGGACGTTGTCGGATGAGACGGCCCGGCCGTCACGACCACCGTTGGCTTTGGCATGGGCGCGGTAAGCAACTTTTTCGATAGACATGATGCGTCTCCTTTGGGGTGAGTGAGTCAGTGGAACATTCGATGGCAAAACCGACCGATTCGCTTGGTCGTCTTCGGGTCGTTGTGCATTTCTAGCTATTTAGCGTTGGCCCAGCGCTCTCAGCTGTCATTGGCCAGTCGTTCGCGCAAATCGGTGAGCAGTATCTTGAGCGCCAGCACTTCGTCGACATCACAGCCGGTGGCGCAGAACACATCCGAGGGCACGCTGCTGGCCTGCTTTTTCAACGCGCGGCCCTCAGCGGTCAGCGAAATAATGACCTGCCGCTCGTCCTCGGCCGAACGCGCGCGGTCCAACAGCCCCGCTGCTTCCAGCCGTTTGAGCAGCGGCGTCAGCGTGGCCGAGTCGAGGAAGAGGCGTTCGCCTATTTCCGATACGGTCAGCGCATCGCGCTCCCACAGCACCAGCATCACCAGGTACTGCGGATAGGTGAGCCGCAGCTTCGCCAGCAGCGTGCGGTACACCTTGTTCATGGCGAGGTTCGCCGAATACAGCGCAAAGCACAGCTGCTGGTCGAGCTGCAGCATCGACTGGGTGGAAATGGCAGCTGAGGTTTTCGGCTTCATGGGTTCGAAATATACATAGCGCACTATCTAATTGCAAGCGATCTATTTAGTCTTGTTCAGGAACTGCCTTTTGATGAAATCGAAAAGTCCGGCTCGCCTCTAGCGAGCGCTGTGTCGGCCGTACCCGCAGCTAACCGGTGCTCAAGCGCTATCGGCGTTAGACTTCAGCGACAAAACGTATCGGAACGACGATGACGAAGCTCGCCAGCGGCACCTTCGAAGTGACCATGAATCCCCAGGCGCAGCAGGAAAATGTCGGCGACGCCAGCATCGCCCGCATGGCGCTGGACAAGATCTTCAGCGGTGATCTCGACGCGACGAGCAAGGGCCAGATGCTGGCCGTGCGCACCGCGGTCGAAGGCTCGGCGGGATACGTGGCGATGGAACGCGTCACCGGCACGCTGCACGGCCGCCGGGGCTCCTTCGCCTTGCAGCACAGCGGCACCATGGCGCAGGGCGCGCAGTCGCTGAGCGTTACCGTGGTGCCCGATTCCGCGACCGACGAGTTGTCCGGCCTGTCCGGTACGCTGGCGATCAAGATCGTCGACGGGCAGCATCATTACGCGTTCGATTACCTGCTGTCCGAAAGCCCGTTGCCCGACGCCGAGTGATCGGGCCATCCGTCAACCAGGCTGGTCGAACAGATCCGTCTGCGTCTGATAGCTGTCGCGTTCCACGAAGCCGGCCAGGCCGACGCCAACCAGTCGATAAAGCGTATCCGCG
>CBAAAD010000612.1:0-1756 GCA_964658785.1 uncultured Methylobacterium sp. | reverse complement strand
GGCCACACCGACGCTGTAGAGCACCGACGGTGTGGCGTTGGCCGACGCGCCCGCGGTGGTCGCAATCTCCATCTGGCCGTTGTCGCTTTGCGCGACGCTGTCATACGGATGGCGCTGGTGGGTGAGCTTGTTCCACTCGCTTTTGAAGTCGTCGTCCAGATCCGCCGACGGTGCCACGTGCCGCTGGATGTTGACCTGATCCGGATCGTTCGCGTTGGCCAGCACCTGCACGTCACCGACGTCCCAGACGACCTTGCCGTGATCCTCGAAAAAACCGAAGCCCAGCGTCAGCAGGCTGTTCTGCTCGATCTTCTGCAGCGCCGGCGCATAGGAAAAGCCGAGCCGCTTCGAGTGGTAGCTGAAACGCTTGCCGTAGTCGAAATCGAGCGCGACGTCTTTCAGCGCGGCAGGCAGCAGCGCGGTATTTTTGAGGTAGTCCTTCCATTGCGCCAGCGTGCCGCCGTAGGCCACATCGATGAAATCGGTGAGCACGTTCATGTCGGCCACGGTGTCGTATTCATGGCCACCGGCCGAAAAGCGCAGCATGGTCACGTAGCCGTCCGGCACGGGCAGCGAAAAGGTCACCACCCGCACATTCAGGTACGGCATGTTCCAAACGCGCACTTGCCAGCGGCGCTGCCAGGCGTCGACGTGCACGGTGTCCGTGGCCGGCTTGCCGAGCGAGGTGATCTTGATTTCCTCCGGACCGACGCGTCGCTGAAAGATGCCGACCTTCGCCAGCTGGTCCATCATCAGCGCCGGATTGCCGTATAGCGCGCTGGCGGCGAGGTTATCCGGCTTGCGCAGATGAAACAGGATGTTGCTCTTGGCCACGCCGGCCGTCACGTAGCCGTTGCTGGACAGCGGAATCTTCTTGCTGGATTTGCCGGTGATTTCCCAGTCGCCGGTAGTGCTGCGAACGATCAGGCCGGGAAAGCTGCCCTGCCGCGCCGCGGCGTGCAGAATCCGGCTGGAGCCATCACCGCGAGGGAACAGCTTGTCCGGATCCTTGTCGAGCAGCAGCTTGATCTGCGCATCGGCATAGGCGTTGAGGCGTTTGGTGTAGGCCGCGCTGAAATCGGCGAAGCTCAGCGGCAACGCGAACTGTTCTTTCAGAATGTTGTTCTGCGTGGTGTTGAAAATATCCAGCTGATACGGCACGCGCTGGTCCATCACGGCCAGATGATCGGGCGCTTTCAGTATCAGGCTGATCGGCAGCGCGAAGTTGAGGTTTTCGTTGGCCGACTTCATCAGCACGATGCCGATCAGTTTGCCGTCTTTGTCCAGCAACGGTCCGCCGCTGTTGCCCGGCGACGCGGCGGCGGAAAAGCGCATCCACTTCCAGCGGCCGTCCTGATCCTCCGGCGTATCGGAGGTATACAGGCCGTCGCGAATCACCACGCCCGTACCCAGCGCATTGCCGACCGCGTAGACCACGGAGTTCAGCGACGGGCTGGTATTGACGTCGAGCGCCGCGGCGTTGGCTGGCTGCTTGACCAGCGAGAAGACGACGAAGTCCTCCTGCAGCGAATATTTTTCAATCTTGTCGATCGCGTAGACGTTGCCGTTGGCATCGCGCAGCGCCGGTGGCCCCCACAGGCTGCCGATGCCGACCTGCAGCACGTGGCCTGCGGTGACGTAACGGTTGTCACCGATCGCGAAGGCGGTGCCGATCGAGAAGTATTTGTCGTTGCGCTCCTGGGGAAACTCTGATTTTGCTTCGTTGTCGAAGCGTGCACCCGATGCGAGAGAGTGT
>CBAAAD010000611.1:0-1759 GCA_964658785.1 uncultured Methylobacterium sp. | reverse complement strand
GCACGCGCCAGTTCGCCGATGGCGCTGTCGTCATAGGCAATGTTTTCAGCACCCAGAATGTGCCGCATCTGGCCGGAGATCTGTTCCGGCAGCAGCCGCTTCAGGTTGAACTTCAGGCAGCGCGACAGCACCGTCACCGGCAGCTTCTGCGGGTCGGTGGTGGCGAGCAGAAACTTCACGTGCGGCGGCGGTTCTTCCAGCGTCTTCAGCAACGCGTTGAACGCATTGCGCGAAAGCATGTGCACCTCGTCGACCAGGTACACCTTGAAGCGACCGCGCGACGGTGCGTACTGCGCGTTCTCGATCACTTCGCGCACGTCGTCCACGCCGGTGTTGCTGGCCGCATCAATTTCCAGCAGGTCGACGAAGCGCCCCTCATCGACCGAGGTACACACCGAACACTCGCCGCACGGATCCGCCGACTGGCCGCGCTCGCAGTTCAGCGACTTGGCGAAAATGCGCGCGATCGTGGTCTTGCCGACGCCGCGCGTGCCGGTGAACAGGTAGGCATGATGCATGCGGCCGGTATCGAGCGCATTGGTGAGCGCGCGCACCACGTGCTCCTGCCCGACCAGCTCGGCGAACTTGCGCGGGCGCCACTTGCGTGCGAGTACCTGATAGGACATGGCAACCAACGTTGGGGCAAAGGAGGATTGTGCCAAGTCGGCGATGGCAAGTCAGTAGCCAACGCCGCGCGGTGGCGGCCATTCTGCGCCGTGACTGTCGCACGGGCTGCGAGGCGGACCCGAAAAAGGCGGCGGCCCCGCCAGCCACACCCCGGCACCCGAATCATTCGCTACCGTTGCTTCCTTCCGGACCTGGCGGAGTTTGCGAACTATCGTCGCGGGGGGACCGACGGGGCCACCATAGACGTCAAGCTGATTGCTTAGCTTGTATGTTTCAGCGCGCCCGGCTTTTGGCCTGTCGCGCCTATCACTCAAAAATTGGCGGAGAGAGCGGCCGCCAACCTACTGTACTGTCACATGCCGCATCGCACGGAAAATGGCTTTAAACCGCCATCTCTCGCTGGTCAAGTGTTCGCCTTCGTAGCTTACCGTTCGACCAAGTCGGGCATGGTATCATGGGTAGAAACGGGGGTCACCTATGCCGCGTCAGCTTGATAAATTAAGCGACCTGAAGATCCGGAAAGCCTCAACACCTGGGTATCTGGGTGACGGCGGCGGACTGTATCTGCAGATTTCCCCTTCACTGTCTAAAAGCTGGGTCTTTCGATACCAGCTCAACGGTCGCGCCAGGGAAATGGGGCTGGGCGCATTCTATACGTTCGGTCTTGCTGATGCACGCAAACGTGCGCAACAGTGTCGTCAGTTGCTCGCCGATGGCATCGACCCGATCGAGAATCGAAAAGCTACGCTGCAGACGAAACGACTCAGCGACGCACGCGCGCTGACGTTCGGCGAGTGCTGCGAAAAATATATTGAGGCGTACCGTAGCGGATGGCGAAATGCGAAGCACGCGGCGCAATGGGATTCGACGCTGCGCACGTACTGCACGCTGCTGTGGCCGCTCGACGTCGCGGCGATCGACACGGCGCTGGTGATGAAATGCCTGGAGCCGATATGGAAAACGAAAACGGAGACGGCAAGCCGAGTGCGCGGCCGCATCGAGTCCGTTCTGGCGTGGGCGACCGTGCGCAAATTTCGCACCGGAGATAATCCAGCGGCTTGGCGCAACCACCTCGATAAATTATTGACAAAACGCTCGAAAGAACAGAAGGTCGAGCACCGCGCAGCCCTCC
>CBAAAD010000610.1:0-1760 GCA_964658785.1 uncultured Methylobacterium sp. | reverse complement strand
CCCCCCCCACTTCGTTATCAGGTCATTGCCGGCACGTGGAGCCCGGTTGACCCTGATGCGTCCCCATCTCAGGCGGCGCGATTTTCCACCAGCTTCGGCTGGCTCACCTCGTGCGCTGCACCGATGGCGATCTTGCGGGGCTTCATCGCCTCGGGCACTTCGCGCTTCAGATCGATCGTGAGCAGGCCATTGATCAGCTGTGCCTGGGTCACGTGCACATGGTCGGCCAGTTCAAAGCGACGGGTAAACGTGCGATTGGCAATGCCGCGATGCAGATACTCGACGTTCTCGTCGCTGACCTTGCGCTCGCCGCTGACGATCAGCAGGTTGGGCTGCATCGAGATCTCAAGCTCGTTCTCGGCGAAGCCGGCAACCGCCATGGTGATCTGATAAGCGTCATCGTTGAGCTTGACCGTGTCGAACGGCGGCCAGTTGTCGACGACCTGCGCGCGCGAAGCATTTTCGAGCAGGGCAAACACGCGGTCGAAACCCACGCTGGAACGATACAGTGGAGCAAAATCGAGGTTGGTACGCATGGACATATCCTCCTGGGAGCAATATGGAATCGGCTTCCTCGCACTGAGGTTGCCGTGCCGCCGCGATGGTCGGCGCGCAAGAAAATAATTTCACGGCGGCAAGTTTTCAAGCCTCCCGTTTCAGGATTTATTTAGGTTTTTGCGTGCCATCGCCCGCGGAGCAAAAGCCCGTTGATTCGCCATATGCAGGGCGAAAACGCGCGCACAGTCGTTTGATCATCCAGACGCGCAGCGCGCCTCGCGTCCGCGCAGAGAGGCGTCCGGAAAGTCGCGCCGTTCGGCGAAGCTTTTCGCAAGTCTTGGCGTGCACTCATGAGGAGTGCACTCATGAAGCGTGTGCTCATGATCTGCGAAGATCCATCACGAAGTTCCAGCGACACTGGCTGCTGAACGTCCACGTTGCCCACCGAACAGGCCGATCGAACCATGACTCTACGCATGCACATGCTGCGCAACGCCCGGGCTGGGCCATTCGACGCGTCGGTCGAGGCTGCCCAGTGCCTTTGCGTTACGGGCGCGTCCGGCTCGGGGAAAAGCGTATTTCTGCGCATGCTCGCCGACATGGATCAGACCGAAGGCGAGCTCTCTTTGGCGGGTATCGATCGCCGCGCGATGTCGGCGCCGACCTGGCGACAGCGCGTGATGCTGGTGCCGGCGCAGGCCGGCTGGTGGGCGCCCACGGTGCAGCCGCACTTTGCCGAAGCATCGCTGGCAAACGCCCGACAGCTCGCCAGCCGACTGCAGCTGCCGGACGATATTTTCGCGCGTCAGGTGATTCGCCTTTCTTCCGGCGAACGGCAGCGCCTCGCGCTGATCCGCGCGCTGGTGACAAAACCGGCAGCGCTGCTGCTGGACGAGCCGACTGCGTCGCTGGATCAGGAAAGCGTGGCCGCAGTGGAGTCGCTGCTCGCCGAAGAGCTTTCGCGCGGGCTGATCCTGGTGCTGGTGACCCACGATGCTGCGCAGGCCGCGCGTATGGGGCAGCAGACCCTGCACATCGTCGGCGGCAAGGCGGTGGCCGCATGAAAACCATCCTGCTGCAGCCGCTCGATCTCAGCATCGCCGCCTCGCTGGTGATCGTCGATATTGTGCTGTCGATCTTTCTCCGACTGGGTCTGCATCGACAGATCGCCATCGCGGCCACGCGCATGGTCGTGCAGCTGGTGATGATCGGCTACGTGCTGAAATTCGTTTTCGCGCTCAATAGTCCGGTGGCGACGGTCG
>CBAAAD010000609.1:0-1765 GCA_964658785.1 uncultured Methylobacterium sp. | reverse complement strand
CTCGACAACGCTTTCTGAAGCCCCTCACAGGATCACCTGCCCATGAAAAAAGCCGCCCTGGCCTCGGCACTCGTTTCGCTTGCCGGCCTCGTCTGTGTTGCCTCGCCCGTCTTGCTGGCACAGAACGCCGCCGCGTCGAAGATCACGCCCGACATGATCCAGACCGCGTCGGATATTCCGGCGGACTGGAAACAACCGCAGGACGGTTTCGACTACGTCAAGCGTGACGTGATGATTCCGATGCGCGACGGCGTGAAGCTGCACACGGTCATCATGATTCCGAAGAACGCGCACGGCCTGCCGATGCTGCTTGAGCGCACGCCTTACAACGCCAGCGGATTCGCCACGGGCAACAGCCCACACATGGCCGACGCGGTGTGGTCGGGAGACAAGGACTGGGCCGACGGCAGCACCATTCTGGTGTGGCAGGACATCCGCGGCAAATACGGTTCGGAAGGCAAATACATCATGACGCGCCCACCGATCGGGCCGCTCAACCCCACGAATACCGACGACACCACCGACGCCTGGGACACCATCGACTGGCTGGTGAAAAACACCAGTGAATCGAACGGCAACGTCGGCATGATCGGCTCGTCCTACGACGGCTGGACGGTGGCGATGGCCTTGCTCCACCCGCACCCCGCGCTGAGGGCCGCCGCGCCGGAAAGCCCGATGATCGACGGCTGGATGGGGGACGACTGGTACCACTACGGCGCCCTGCGCCAGATCAACCTCGACTACTTCAGCGGTCAGACCAGCAAGCAGGGCGAAGGCGAGAGCATCCCGCGCGCCAACTACGACGACTACAGCAACTTCCTCGACGCCGGTTCCGCCGGCGCCTATGCGCAGGCCAACGGCTTCAAACAGCTGCCCTGGTGGAACCGCTTCTCGGCCCACCCCGCCTACGACGCCTTCTGGCAGAACCAGGCGCTGGACAAACTGCTGGTCGCGCATCCCTCCAACGTGCCGACCATGTGGCTGCAGGGCCTGTGGGATCAGGAAGACATCTACGGCGCCGTGCACGCGTGGGAAGCGCTGAAAACCGCCGGTCACGGCGCCAACAACCACCTCGTGATGGGCCCCTGGTGGCACAGCCAGATCAACCGCGACGGCTGGAACATGGGCCCGCTGAAATGGCCGGGCAACACCACCGCGCAGTTCCGCCGCAGCGTGATGATTCCCTGGTTCAACCACTACCTGCGCGGCACGCCGCTGGCCAAGCCGCTGCCCGAGGCGATGATCTACAACCCGACCGAGCAGCACTGGGACGACTTCACCGACTGGAAGGTGGCAAGCAAGCAGTCGCTCACCCCGCTCTATCTGCAGGCCGACAAAAGCCTGAGCTTCGAGCAGCCCAGCGGCAGCGGTGACAGCTACGTGGCCGACCCGGCCAAACCCGTGCCGTATTTACCGCGTCCGATTCCCGCCAAGAACGAGGACGGCTGGCGCACCTGGCTGGTGCACGACCAGCGCTTCGTGGTCGATCGGCCCGATGTGCTCAGCTACACCACGCCGGTGCTGAGCAAGACCGTGCGGCTGGAAGGCGCACCCATCGCCGACCTGTTCGCCAGCACCACCGACACCGACGGCGACTTTGTGGTGAAACTTATAGACGTCTATCCGGGCAGCGATCCAAACGATCCAACGATGGGCGGCTACGAGTTGCCGATCTCGCTCGACATTTTCCGCGGGCGCTACCGCAAGAGCTTTGCCGAGCCGAGCCCGATCCCGGCCAACCAGGTGCAGGAATACAAGTTCCGCC
>CBAAAD010000608.1:0-1787 GCA_964658785.1 uncultured Methylobacterium sp. | reverse complement strand
CTCTTTGGGGATGCGCGCGTTCTTTTCGCCGTCGGTAATGTACGCGCCGTAGCGACCGTTGAGCACCTGCACGCCGTTGCCGAAATCCAGAATCAGCCGGTTGGCCAGCATTTCCAGGCGCTCCTGCACGATCTGCAGGGCGCGCGGCAGTTCGATCGTGTACGGGTCGTCCTCGGGCTTGAGCGAGGCATAGGTATCACCCTGCTTCACGAACGGGCCGAAACGGCCGATCGCTACGCTGACCTCGTCGCCGTTTTCCGCCTGGCCGAGCTTGCGCGGCAGCTTGAACAGCTCCAGCGCATCGGCCAGCGAGATGGTGTGCATGCTCTGGCCGGTGCGCAGGCTGGCGAAGGTCGGCTTGTCCTCGTCCTCCTTGGTGCCGATCTGCGCGAACGGCCCGTAGCGACCCAGCCGCACGGACACGGGCTTGCCGCTCTTCGGATCGGTGCCGAGTTCGCGCGCGCCGGTGGCCTCGTTGCGATCGACCGACTCGGTTTTCTCGTCCACCTGCTGCTTGAACGGCAGCCAGAAGCGCTCCATCAGCGGCACCCAGGCTTCCTCGCCGCGGCTCACCGCGTCGAGCTCGTCCTCGAGCTTGGCGGTGAAGTCGTAGTCGACGTAGCGGGTGAAATGCGAGGTGAGGAAATTGCTGACCGCGCGACCGACGTCGCTGGGCTTGAAGCGGCGGCTGTCGAGGTAGACGTACTCGCGATTCTGCAGCACCTGGATGATGCTGGCGTAGGTCGACGGCCGGCCGATGCCGTGCTCTTCCAGCGCCTTGACCAGGCTGGCTTCGGAGTAGCGCGGCGGTGGCTCGGTGAAGTGCTGGTCGGCGGCGATGTCGTGCAGCGGCACCTGCTCGCCGGTTTCCATGCGCGGCAGGCGACGGCCTTCATCGTCATCGTCGGCAGTCTTCTGATCGCGGCCTTCCTCGTACACGGCGAGAAAGCCCGGATCGATCACCGTGGTGCCGCTGGCGCGGAACGACGCTTCGCCGCCGGGCACGTCACGCAGGGCGAATTCCACCGAGACGGTGTTGAGGGTGGCGTGGATCATCTGGCAGGCGACGGTGCGCTTCCAGATCAGCTCGTACAGCTTGCGCTGGTCGTCGTTGAGGAAGGCGGCGACGTCGCGCGGCGTATACATCGCCGAGGTCGGCCGGATCGCCTCATGCGCTTCCTGCGCGTTCTTCGACTTGGTCTTGTAGACCTGTGGCGCGTCGGGCAGCGCCTTGGTGCCGAAGTCGCGGGTGATCAGCTGACGCAGCTCGGCCAGCGCATCGTCGCCCAGCATGGTCGAGTCCGTACGCATGTAGGTGATCAGGCCGACGTTGCCCTCCGCGCCCAGCGCCACGCCTTCATACAGCCCCTGCGCGACCTTCATCGTGCGGCTGGTGGTGAAGCCAAGCTTGCGCGCAGCCTCCTGCTGCAGCGTGGAGGTGGTGAACGGTGCAGCGGGACGGCGCTTGCGCTCTTTCGAGCTGACGTCGCTGACGGTGAGCCTGCCGCGCGCGGCCTGCTTCAGCGCGTCGCGGGCCGCAAAGGTCTCGGCTTCGTTGGTGAGGTCGAACTGTTCGAATTTCTTGCCGTTGAGCTTGCTCAGGCGCGCGGTGAATTCGCCGTCGGCGTGCTTGAGCTGTGCTTCGATAGTCCAGTATTCGCGGGCGTTGAAAGCTTCGATCTCTTCCTCGCGCTCGACGATCATGCGCAGCGCGGGCGACTGCACGCGGCCGGCGGAAAGGCCGCGCTGCACCTTGCGCCACAGCACCGGCGACAGGTTGAAGCCGA
>CBAAAD010000607.1:0-1799 GCA_964658785.1 uncultured Methylobacterium sp. | reverse complement strand
ACCACGGGGCGCCGGTAGCGAAGGTTAAATAATGGTCCAATGCGTTCTCCCAACCAGTTCGGGCCCGTCGCGGTGGCGCGCCAGCTACCCATGAGTTCCATAAGCCATGCAGATGGAAAGCCCTATCCTAACAAGCATCGCGACGCCTGCCCGTTCGCGTGCCTGATCAGCGGCTGATCGGATCAGCCCCGCTTAATCGGCGCAGGGTATGCTGACGGCTTTACCTGCAGACGGAAACCGATGATGCGTGGATTGCGCCGCCTTGCCCTGACCTGTGCCCTGTCACTCGCCTTTGTGCCAGCGTTCGCCGCCCACGCCGCCGCTCCTGCAGCCCCAGCCCCAGCGCCATCGCGCGACAAGGCGCTGCTGGCCTATCAGCATGATCTGGTCAGCGTACTCGCGCCGCGCGCCGACGCCATGCCGCTGCTGGCCGCCGCGATCCTGTCGCGGCCCCTGACCGACCTGCCCAAGTTCAACAATTTTCACGGCCTGATTGACCGTGCGGCAACTGCCGATGGCGCCGCCGACATCGCGGCGGCCATCAGCTGGACACGGCTGGCCGATTGCGATAGCAAGGGTGACGCCTGCCCCAATGCGTCGGCGCTCGAACAACTCACCACCCAGGCGCCGGACAATGCCGCCGTGTGGCTGCTCAAGCTCGGTGAAGACACCCGCAACATGAAGCAGGACGCCGCGCGTGTCGATCTGGACAAAGCCGCCAATGCCAAGGTTTATGAGGATTACGCCGGCACCAGCCTAAAGGCGCTGGCCAACTCGGTGGGCATACTGCCGCCGCCGGCCGATACATACGACAGCGCCAACGCCAGCGGCGCTGCCGGGGTCCAGGTCGTGCTGGTCTACGGCCTGGCCAGCGCCCAGCCACAGCCGGTGCTGCAGGTAACGGCCAAACTGTGTCAAAGCGCGGCCGGCGACGCGTCCATCAAGGCCGACTGCCTGAAACTAGGCAAGGTGCTCGAGTGGGGTTCCAGCCCACTGGGTCGCTCGCTCGGGCTGCACCTGCGCGAAGTGCTGGCCGACGATCCGGCCCAGCAGGAAGACGCCAAGCAAGCCCGCCGCAGCCTGATCTGGCAGGTGCAGAGCTTCAGCCAGCTGCTCGGTCGTGCGCAAAATGACGCAGCCATTTCACAGCATCTGGTGACCATCGCCCGCCGCGGCGGCACCGAAATGAGCGTGCTGCTGACTGCCCTGCGCGACAACAACATCCCGACCGAGGCGCCGGCCGACTGGCAGCCACCGTCGGCGTCGAAGACTCAGGGCTGAGCTCGTCGCAGCGCAGCTTTGCGCCGCATCCGCAGCCGTGTAGGCTTGGGCCACCTTCCGCGGCAGGGGTGAGTCGATGCTTACGACGCTGGTGGCAAGCAGCAAGGGTGGATGCGGCAAGAGCACGCTGGTCACCCAGCTGGCCTCGCACTGGGCGCAGGCCGGTCAGCACACCGCGATCATCGATGCCGATCGGCAGGGCTCCAGCTTTCGCTGGGCCGCCCTCAGACCCGACAACGTGCCAGGCGTACTGGCCATCGAAGGCGGAAAAAAGGCCCTGCAAAAGGTGCCCGCCGACACGCAGCAGCTGCTGATCGATACGCCGGCCGGGGTCGGCGAGCGCGAACTCGAACCCTATATCGAAACGGCCGATGTGCTGCTGGTGCCGGTGCTGCCATCGTCGTTCGACCTGCACGCCACGCTTGGTTTCATCGAAGAGCTGCAGAAAATCAGCCGCATTCGCCGCGGCAAGCTGCCGGTGGCCCTGGTCGCCAATCGTCTCAAGCCCTGGACCCACG
>CBAAAD010000606.1:0-1803 GCA_964658785.1 uncultured Methylobacterium sp. | reverse complement strand
ACGATGGCCGAACGCGCGCTGCGCGAATCGGGCCTCGATACCGTGCGCTTCAATTTTCGCGGCACCGGCAATTCGCCCGGCGAGTACGACAACGGCGCCGGCGAAGGCGGCGATCTGGCCGCCGTGGTGGCCTGGGTGCGCAAAACGCGCCCGCACGACGCGCTGTGGCTGGCAGGTTTCTCGTTTGGCAGCTATGTCACCATATCCCGCGCGGCCGAACTGCACGCCGATGCGCTGATCAGCATCGCGCCGCCGGTGGGCCGCTGGGCCTTCGGTGAGCTGACCGTCCCGACCTGCTCATGGCTGGTCATCCAGGGCGAAGCCGATGAAGTCGTCGAGCCCGAAGCGGTGTTCGAATGGATCGATGCGCTGGAGAAAAAGCCCGAGCTGGTGCGCATGCCCGACACCAGCCACTTCTTCCACCGCCGCCTGATGGACTTGCGCGGCGCGATCAAGCACGCCGTGCGCGGCTGGTTGCCGCCGGCGCGTTGAGCCGCCGTACCGACGGTGGCGCGTCCGCGCTTTCGTCCTTGTCCCACTTTTTCCAAGACGTCCCGCTCGATGAGTGAATCACCGCAACTCGCGCCCAGCGCGCGCTACCAGGAAGGCGTTGCCGCGCATCGCTGGGAGTCCGATCCCACACAGCTGGCGCTGCTGCCGGAGTTCGATCGCATGCACGCAGCGCTGTGCACGCCCGCCGATGCCGGTGCCGGACTGTTTGGACGGCTGAAGTCGCTGCTCGGCAGCGAGCCGGCGGCCGTGGTGCCCGGACTGTATCTGTGGGGCAGCGTGGGTCGCGGCAAGACGTTTCTGATGGACCTGTTTGTCTCCAGCCTGCCGCAGGGCACCGCGCTGCGGCGGCACTACCACCGCTTCATGGGCGAGGTGCACGAGAGCCTGCGCGCGCTGGGCAATCGGCAGAATCCGCTGATCGAAGTCGCCGCGGGTCTGGCCGCGCGCTGCCGCGTGCTGTGTCTGGACGAGTTTCTGGTCAACGACATCGGCGATGCGATGATTCTGGCCGGCCTGCTCGATGCGCTGTTCGCGCGCGGCGTGACCCTGCTCACCACCTCCAACACCGCGCCGGCCGATTTGTACAAGAACGGCCTGCAGCGCGCGCGCTTTCTGCCGGCCATCGCGCTGATCGAAAAACACTGCCACGTGGTGGAGATGGCCTCGTCGCACGACTGGCGGCTGCGCGCGCTGGCGCAGGCGCCGGTCTATCTCACGCCGCCGGGGGCCGAGTCGCACCGTGCGCTGGAGCGCATTTTCAGCAGCCAGGCCAGCGGCAGCATCGAGCAGAACGGCGCGCTGAGCATCAACGGTCGCGACATCCCCTTCCGCAAGCGCGCCGAGAACGTGCTCTGGTTCGAGTTCGAGGCCTTGTGCGAGGGGCCGCGTGCCGTCGCCGACTACATCGCGCTGGCCAAGGCCGGCCCCACCGTGATCGTCGCCAACGTGCCGCAGTTCAACAGCTATAGCGACGATGCCGCCAAGCGCTTCGTGCAGCTGGTCGACGAGTTCTACGACCGCCATGTAAAGCTGGTGCTGTCCGCCGCCGCACCGATCACCGAGCTCTACGACGGCGAACGCCTGCGCGCCGAATTCGGCCGCACCGAATCGCGCCTGATCGAAATGCAGAGCAAGGATTATCTGGCGCTGGAGCATCGGGCGGATTAAGCCCCTGGGTTGGTGTCGAGCGCGAAAATTGTGAGTGAAGGCGTAGGTTGGCGGTGAGCCCAGCGACGGTGGAGGCAGGATGCCGGAACGAACATTCGCGCAGCGAATGGCCCGCAGGGCAAC
>CBAAAD010000605.1:0-1806 GCA_964658785.1 uncultured Methylobacterium sp. | reverse complement strand
TGAGCAAAAAATCAATCATCACGTCGTAATGAGCAAGGGTGTCATGAACAAGGCTTTCGCAAATCCCATCGCCGTTGAACCGACGCCGATGAAGCGGCTCGACTGGAGCGCGCTGAACGAGGCAGGGCGTCGCGACGCGCTGGCGCGGCCCGCGCAATCCCGCGCGGACGATCTGCGCCGCGGCGTCGAGCAGATCATCGCCAGCGTACGCGCCGGCGGCGACGCGGCCCTGCTCGAGCTGAGTAAGAAGTACGACCGCTGCACGCTGGACGCCATCCAAGTCACCGAAGCCGAATTCGATCAGGCCGAGGCCGCGCTCGATCCGGCGTTGAAACAGGCCATCCAGGAAGCGGCCGGGCGCATCGAGGCGTTCCATCGCGCCGCCGCGCCGCAGCCGGTGAGCGTGGATACCGCGCCCGGCGTGCGGGTCGAGCGGCTGCTGCGCCCGATCAGCCGCGTCGGCCTGTACGTGCCGGCGGGCAGTGCGCCGCTGCCCTCGACCGCGCTGATGCTTGGCGTGCCGGCGCGCATCGCCGCCTGTCGCGAGATCGTTCTGTGCTCGCCGGCGCGTGCGGACGGGCGCTGCGACGAGGCGGTGCTGTACGTGGCGCGCCTCACCGGCGTGCACAAGGTATTCAAGCTTGGCGGCGCGCAGGCCATTGCCGCCATGGCGTACGGTACGGCCAGCGTGCCCAAGTGCGACAAGCTGTTCGGTCCGGGCAATTCATGGGTTACCGAGGCCAAGCTGCAGGTCTCCGGCGATCCGGACGGCGCGGCCATCGACATGCCGGCCGGTCCGTCCGAAGTGCTTGTGATCGCCGACGCGGAAGCCGATCCGGCCTTCGTCGCCGCCGATCTGCTGTCGCAGGCCGAGCATGGGCCGGATTCGCAGGTGATTCTGCTCAGCCCCTCGGCCGATATGCTCGACATGGTCGCCGGCGAAGTGGATCGCCAGTGTGCGGCGCTGCCGCGCAACGCTATCGCCGCACAGGCGCTGGCGCAGAGCCGGCTGATCAAGGTCGATTCGCTGGCGCAGGCGATCGAGGTCAGCAATCGCTATGCGCCGGAGCATCTGATTCTGCAGGTGCAGCAGCCGCGTGATCTGCTGGAAAGCATCGACAGCGCCGGCTCGATCTTCCTCGGCGCGTGGACGCCCGAGTCGGTCGGCGACTACTGCAGCGGCAGCAACCACGTGCTGCCGACCTACGGCTACGCGCGCAGCTACAGCGGCGTATCGGTGGCGAGTTTCCAGAAACAGATCACGGTGCAGGAAGTGACGCCGGACGGCCTGCGCGCAATCGGCCCCTGCGCCGCCACGCTGGCGGCCGCCGAACAGCTGGAGGCCCATCGCCGTGCGGTGACGCTGCGGCTGGCCGTGCTGGACGGCGATGCTGCAGGGCGAACGTCATGAGCGTGCTCGATCTCGCGCGTGCGGAAATCCGCGCCATGCAGCCTTATTCATCGGCACGCATGGAGGCCAGCGGCGGCCGCATATGGCTCAACGCCAACGAATCGTCGTGGTTGCCTGAGGGCGACGCAGGAGCCGGCTGCAACCGCTATCCGGAACCGCAGCCGGCGGCCTTGATCGATGCCTTGGCGACGCTTTACGGCGTGCGCCACGAACAGCTGCTGGTCGGTCGCGGCAGCGACGAAGCGATCGACCTGCTGGTGCGCGCATTCTGCCGTGCCGGCGAGGATGCGATCCTGATCCAGCCGCCAACCTTCGGCATGTATTCGGTCTGCGCACGGACGCAGAACGCCGCGGTGATCGAGGTGGGCTTGAGAGACGACTTCACCCTGGACGTC
>CBAAAD010000604.1:0-1809 GCA_964658785.1 uncultured Methylobacterium sp. | reverse complement strand
TTCCGAACGCAGGCCAACGCGCAGCGCCACCGGCCGGCCGGCGGCCAGGGTGACCGCCTGCAGCGGATACGGATCGGCCGGATCGGACACGATGAGCGCCAGACCGTCTTTTTCGTCCTGTACCGGCACCACGTGCTGCTGCTTCAGAAAGCGCAGCGAGATTTCCAGATCGGCGGGCGGCAGTTCGGGCGCGTCGCGGGCGGCCAGCAGCGGCACCTGCAGCAGTTCGGCCCAGGCCTCGGCCAGGTCGCGCTCGGACACCAGGCCCAACCGCGCCATCAAGGTGGTGAGCGTGCCTTCGGCCGACTCTTCGTGCAGGCGCCGCGCGCGGCCCAGGTCGCTGTCCTTCAAACGGCCACGCGCGACCAGCCAGGCGCAGACTTCCGCTTCAGGGTCGTCTGCGGCCACACCGGCCCCGCTTGCCGCCGGCTTGATAACTGCCGACATGATTCCACCCCGCTCAATACCTGTGAAAAGCCGCCAACGCTGGTTTTTGCGATCCACCAGCTCAACGAAACGACCGCCATAACTAGCACAACTTGGTTATACCAGCGTGGCGATCGGCGATTATCGCCGCCTGCGCTGCGACCCGCCGGCTACGCACATAACGCCGATACAACGCCATCGAACACTTCATTGCCCATGGCACCCGCCATTGTGCCGCCTCCACCCGTTCAGCGGCGTGATGCAAACTTAGGAAAATTTCCTGCATCCCCGCGCAAGCGCTACGCGTAGGTAGGTGTGACCCGGCCGCTGGCGGTTAGTTCGAGCAGTGCTCGAATGGCCGTCACCCGCATGAAGGGAGGCAATGAATTTCGAGCTTAGGGAACGACATGAATGCATGGGTCGCAGGCTTCTACCGCAGGAAATGGCTGGTGGCCATCCTCGCGTTGACGGTCATTGCACCGGCCCGCGCGCAGCCGGCCGATTCTCCAGCCAGCAGCGCCACACCGGGCGACAGCGCACCGGCCAGCGCATCGTCGTCGGCTCGAACGCTCGACTCGGTGCAGGTGGATGGTCACTACAACAACGGCGTGGGCACCTCGAACGCCGCATCGCAAGGCGTGATTCTGGGCGCGCTGCTGCAGGACATTCCCATTCTGCGGCCTGGCGAGGTGCTGGAGGCGATACCCGGTCTGGTCGTGACCCAGCACTCGGGCGAAGGCAAGGCCAACCAGTATTTTCTGCGCGGCTACAACCTCGATCACGGCACCGACTTTGCCAGCAGCGTGGACGGCGTGCCGGTCAACATGCCCACCAACGGCCACGGCCAGGGCTACAGCGACATCAATTTTCTGATCCCCGAGCTGGTGGACCGCATCGATTACCGCAAGGGCCCGTACTTCGCACAGACCGGCGATTTCTCCTCGGCCGGCTCGGCCGACATCAAGTATCGCGACACGCTGCCCAACACCCTGCTCAACCTCACCGTGGGCTCGGACGGTTACAAGCGCGGCTTGTTCGCTACCGCGTTTCCGCTGTTCGCCAATCGGCCCGGCCCGACCGTGCTCACCGCCCTCGAGGCGATGAAGGAAGATGGCCCGTGGCGGCACCCCGACGACATGCACAAGCTCAACGGCGTGCTGCGGGTGACCGATGGCGATGCCCGGCTCGGCTGGTCAGTGGATGCACTGGCCTATGCCGCGCACTGGAACTCCACCGATCAGGTGCCGCTGTCGCTGATCCAGTCCGGCGCGCTGTGCCGCTTCTGCGCGCTCGATCCCACCGACGGCGGGCGCACCGCGCGGGACATTCTTTCCGGCGAGTTTCACCAGAGCGACGACAGCGGCTACCTGCGCGCATCCGCCT
>CBAAAD010000603.1:0-1814 GCA_964658785.1 uncultured Methylobacterium sp. | reverse complement strand
TTCGAGCTGCAGATCGTCGAAATGTATCCTGCCCACGCGATGCATCAGGCTGCTGAGATTGACCACGCGCGGCGCAGGCGCCTTGCGCAGCAGCGGCAACAGCTGCGCGGTGAGCGCAAAGTGGCCCAGATAGTTGACGCCGAGCTGCATCTCGAAGCTCTCGGCGGTCAGCTGACGCTGCGGCAACATCATCACGCCGGCGTTGTTGATCAGGATATCCAGCGGCCGGCCTTCGGCATTCAGACGTCTGGAAAACTCCGCGACGGACGCGAGTTTCGACAGATCGAGCAACTCCAGCCTCACGTCAGCCTGCGGCGAACGCGCGCGTATTTTCGCCGCGGCCTCCTTGCCCTTTTGCTCGCTGCGCACCGCAAGAATCAGCTCGGCGCCCGCGTGGGCCAGGGCCAGGGCGGTCTCGTAGCCGATGCCGCTATTGGCGCCAGTGACAACGACGCGTTTCCCGACCTGTGAGGGAATGTCGTTCACCGTGAAGCTGCTCATGCGCGGGTCTCGCTGGAAATTTTGAGGGATGGATGATCGACGGCGACCGCTTCGAACGCACGCCACCAGGGCGAATGAAGCGCCGTATCGGGGCGAACCGTCTCGCCCGGCCGCGGCTGCACCAGAGCCACGCCCTGCTCCGCCGCCAGCGCACGGATGCGCTCGGCCGGCTCGTCCCAGCGATGGAAGGCCAGATCGAACGTGCCCCAGTGCACCGGCATCATCGTGCGCCCGCGCACCAGCCGATGCGCAGCGATCGATTGTTCCGGCTGCATGTGCACGTTGGGCCACGTCTCGCTGTACGCACCGCATTCGACCAGGGTGAGATCGAACGGCCCGTAGCGTTCGCCGATCTGGGCAAAGCCCTCGTGCATGCCCGTATCGCCGCTGAAGAACAGCCGCTCATGCGTGCCCAGCACGACCCACGAAGCCCACAATGTGGAATTGCCATCGCGCAGGCCCCGGCCGGAAAAATGCTGTGCAGGCGTCGCCGCCAGGGTCAGTGGACCGAAGCGCGTTTCCTGCCACCAGTCCAGTTCGGTGACGCGTTTGGCATTCACGCCCCAGGCGATCAGCCGCTGGCCCACGCCCAGCGTCGTGTAGAAGTGGCCGACGCGGTCGGCCAGCGCGCGAATAGTGTCGCGATCGAGATGGTCGTAATGATCGTGCGACAGGATCACCGCATCGATCGGCGGCAGCTGCGCCACGGTGAGCGCCGGCGGCGTAAAGCGCTTCGGCCCGGCAAACGGCACGGGCGAGGCGCGCGCGCTGAGCACGGGGTCGGTGAGCAGACGCAGCCCGTCGATCTCTATCAGCACGCTGGAATGACCCAGCCAGGTGACCTGCAACGCCTGCGAGGCCGGACCGCTCAGCACATCCTGACGCACCGTCGCCGCCGGTAGCGGACTGTGCGGTTTGCGCCGCCGGCCCCGATGCGCGCGAAACGCCTTGCGCACTTCACCCAGACTGGCGGCGCGCGTGTTGGCCACGTTGCGGAAGCGGCCGTTATGCCATGCCGGCGACTCCGGATGCGGCCGCACGATACGCTGCCGCTGCGCCGTCACACGCCACGCATACACGCCAACACTGAGAACCACGATGAGTAAGAGTGCGACAACCATGCGCGGGCATCCGGATGAACGTCAACGGCGACCACTTTATGTGGCGCCATAAGGAAAGGTGAAACGTAGCGTATGCATCGTGAGCCAACTGTTAGCCGATCGGCGACTCATCCCTTCAGGAGCACGACGCGTTGAACTGCAGCGCTGTAAAGCGCCACTCCGGTATCGCCGAGCACGGCTGGCAGGAGCCCG
>CBAAAD010000602.1:0-1819 GCA_964658785.1 uncultured Methylobacterium sp. | reverse complement strand
TGCGCGATGTGACCGGCGATCCGTGGGACGCACGCACGCTGGAGTGGTCCACCTCATCGCCGCCGCCGTCCTACAACTTCGCCTTCACCCCGCTGGTGCACGAGGTCGACGCGTGGTGGCAGATGAAGCACGCCGGCTACACCCGCCCGACCGAAGGCTTCATCGCCATCCACATGCCGAAAAATACCAGCGCAGGCCTTTTCCTCGCCGGGCTCAGCGCACTGTTCGGCTTTGCCATGATCTGGCACATGTGGCTGGTGTTGATCGTTTCCTTTGTTGCCCTGCTGGCCGTCGCCGTCGGCCATACCTTCAACTACAAGCGCGACTTCCACATTCCGGCCGACGAAGTCGTCCGTACCGAGGCAGCCCGCACCACGCTGTTAGCCAATCATGTCTGATACCCACGCCCACGCCATTGCCGGTAACGACCGCCCCGCCGGCCCGCTGCAGTTCCATCTGACGCACGAGCATCATCCGGAGAACGGCACCCTGCTCGGGTTCTGGATGTACCTGATGAGCGACTGCCTGATCTTCGCCTGCCTGTTTGCCGTGTACGGCGTGCTGGGGCGCAGCTACGCCGGTGGCCCGTCCGGTGCGGATGTGTTCGAACTGCCGCTGGTCGCGCTCAACACCTCGATGCTGCTGCTGTCGTCGATCACGTACGGCTTCGGCATTCTGGAAATGCAGCGCAACCGGCTGCGTCCGATGCTGGTCTGGCTGGGCATCACCGGGCTGTTCGGCTTGGCGTTTCTCAGCCTGGAAATGTACGAGTTTCTGCATCTGATTCATGAGGGCAACGGTCCGCAGCGCAGCGCGTTCCTGTCGTCGTTCTTCACCCTGGTCGGCACGCACGGACTGCATGTCACCTTCGGCATCGTCTGGCTGATCACGCTGATGGTGCAGACCGGCAAGCTCGGCCTCACGCCGGAAAACAAGCGCCGCCTGATGTGCCTGTCGATGTTCTGGCACTTCCTCGACGTGGTCTGGATCGGCGTGTTCACCTTTGTCTATCTGATGGGAGTGCTGAAATGAGCACGCATACCGACCTCATTCCGCAGGAAGGCCACCCGGACAACCACGGCCTCAACCATCACGACACCGGTGCCGGCCACAGCACGCTCAAGGGTTACATGACCGGCTTCATCCTGTCGGTCATCCTCACCGCGATTCCATTCTGGATCGTGATGAGCGGCGGCCTGCACACCTCGGGCATGACCGCGCTGGTGGTGCTGGCGTTCGCGGCGGTGCAGATCGTGGTGCACATGATCTACTTCCTGCACATGAACTCGAAGGCCGAGGGCGGCTGGACCCTGCTGGCGCTGATTTTCACCGTCGTGCTGGTCGTCATCACGCTGAGCGGCTCGATCTGGGTGATGTATCACCTGAATCACAACATGATGCCGTCGATGATGGAACAGCAGATGAAAAACATGCCCTGAGCGCGCGTCCTGCGCTCGCGTGACTGCCGATGAACGCCACACCCGACGTTACTGTTACTGAGCGCGGTCCACGCAGTGGGGCCGCGCTTTTTTTTCTGTCGCTGCTGGGGCTGATTCTTTTTGTCGGCCTGCTCGGGCTGGGCACGTGGCAGGTCTACCGCCGCGCGTGGAAGCTCGACCTGATCGCCCGTGTGGACCAGCGCGTGCATGCGCCGCCTGCCGCACCACCGGGGCCGACGCAGTGGCCGAACGTCACTGCGGCCAGCGATGAATACCGGCATGTGCAGTTGACCGGCAACCTGCTCAACGATCAATCCACGCGCGTGCAGGCCAGTACCGATCTCGGCGTTGGTTTCTGGCTGCTGACGCCGCTGCAAATG
>CBAAAD010000601.1:0-1832 GCA_964658785.1 uncultured Methylobacterium sp. | reverse complement strand
GTTGGCCGCACCCCACTATGACCTGAAACCCGATCTTCGCCAGGCCGCGCTTACCGTGGGCGCTGCGGCGGTGGATCGAAGAACGGCGGTGCGCATTTGGCGCGAGCGGCGTGCCCTAGTGAGAGCGACCGCGGCAGCAGGGCTTGCACCCCCTTGGCCTTTATAAGCGCGTTTGATGAAATAAAAGAATCGCGCCAGACCGTTTGCCCTGCGCGTCTTTCAGCGGCATGGCATCACCCATGGCCGTCACGCTTGATCCGTCAGGCCGGCGAATCCGCCAACGCGCACCCAAGGTCGTTTCGCCGAACATGACCGCGCGAGCCAGCGGCAGATCGGTGGATGGATAAGGCCTGCCGTCCTCGGTGAACAGCCCATGCACGGGGCTGTAGTCGTCCGGCAGCACGCCCATGATGAGTCGGCCGTGTACCGAAACGGCGGTTGCGTTGGCAAAAATAATGCGCCCCAGTTCGTCAGCCACAATAGCGCCGTCCGCAAGCTGTTCCAGCTCGGCAGCGCTACGCTCGTCAAATATCCAGTCTGACTCGCGATACTTCAGATAGGGATTGAAGATCATCTTGGCCGGCTTGGTTTCAACGAGGGGATAACACCCGGCGAACGAACATAAACGCTAGTTTCCAACCGATGCCGCACCGGGTAGTGCTTGGTGTGGTCAGACATGATTCTCTGCCGTGCGTTTTATTTCGATCTGGCCTGATCATGCGCGGACCATGTCCCTGCATGCAACACCGCGCAGGCGCCACCGCCCGAGACGCGGCAGCTTCCTGCGCTGAAATGGCAGCGAAGTACAGGCGCATGCCGGCGAATCCACCCTGCAGCACCCCACGGTACAACCCTCGCTCTTGGCAGACATCTTGCTTCGTCTACTCGTCCTAAAATGATGAGCACATGGAATGTTGAAGTATGTTGGCCTGTCGGTATGTCTCTGCCTGATGGCCTTGGGGCTCAATCATGTATTCGCGAATCAGAGCGCTGCGCGGGAGCTCGCTGAGAAAGGCGCGCATAGCGTCACAAATGGCTCGAATACGCCCGCCAAGAATCCGAAAGATACCGGCTGGTGGAAATGATGAAAAATCTTTCATTTAGCGCCTGAGCGCATGGTCTGTTCGCGCATGGCGCATTCGCTTTGAAGTCCTGAGTACTGAGGGAGCAGGCGATGTACGCGATTCGCAAAGAGCGCAACCTCACCACGCGCCAAACCATCCAAAAGACGCGTGAGGAACTGGCCGTATTATCGGCCGGCCTTGATCAATCCATGCCGCAACTGATCGCGCAACATCCGGACGCGCTGACTTCATGCCTTTATTTGACGATCGAGCGAAGGCGATCGCCCGGCAGGCAGAGATCAACGACCACCAATGGCTGATGGATCGCCTGGATGCGCTCCTTCAAAAAAGCGGCGAGCAGGATGACGAATATCTGCCACCCCACAACCCGTTGCTCGCCTGGTCACTCCATTGGCTCGACCAGAAAAAAAGTCCCGCGTTTCCGCGGGCTTTTTTGTTAGCAACTCATGCCGTATTTCGAGACGGGCCACTCCATCCGTCGGTGCCAAACATTCGGCCAATTACTGCAGGGTGATAGTTATGCCGCCCGCAAACACAGCGTCTTCAACCGTAAATATCTGACGCGGGCAGCAGGAGCCGATGGCAACGATCGCCACACGCTTACGCCGATCGTTGATGATTCACAGCTGGCGGCCGCGACGTTGCCTGGGATGGCGAGCGATCTTTTCGGGACGTAACCGCGCTTCGTTGCAGCCAGTGCTTTGACTGATCAATCAGCTGGTGCCGACCCAGACACCATTCGCAGCA
>CBAAAD010000600.1:0-1833 GCA_964658785.1 uncultured Methylobacterium sp. | reverse complement strand
CTGACGACCATCGATGCGCACCTTGGTCTTGAGGACGCTGTCGCGCATCGTGTGATATTCGAGCTCGGCGAATTCCTTCGACAGCTCGGCGTGGTGCCAGGCATTTTCTTCAGCCTGCGGCTTCAGCGCACCCAGCGCCTCGGCCTTGATGGCGTTGATGGCATCGCGACGCTGCAGCTTGTCGCGCACCTGGAACGCTTCTTCCAGCTTGTTGCCGACGGCGCTCTTGACGGCGGCAATCAGCGACTGGTTCTGCGCCGGTGCCTGCCAGTCCCACGACGGCTTGGCCGCCTCGGAGGCGAGCTCGGCAATCGCGTGGATGGCGACCTGCATCTGCTGATGACCGAACATCACGGCGCCGAGCATCACTTCCTCGGAGAGCAGCTTGGCCTCGGATTCCACCATCAGCACGGCACCAGAGGTACCGGCAACGACGAGATCGAGATCCGACGTCTTCAGCTCGGTGTGAGTTGGGTTGAGCAGGTACTGGCCGTTGGCGTAACCAACGCGCGCAGCGCCGATCGGGCCCTTGAACGGGATACCGGCCAGGCTCAGCGCGGCGGACGCGCCCAGCAGCGCGGCGATATCGCCATCGACTTCCGGGTTCAGCGACACAACCTGGGCAATGACCTGCACTTCGTTCTTGAACTCTTCCGGAAACAGCGGGCGCACCGGACGATCGATCAGACGCGAGGTCAGCGTCTCCTTTTCGGTCGGACGGCCTTCGCGCTTGAAGAAGCCGCCGGGAATGCGGCCGGCCGAATAAAACTTTTCAACGTAATCCACGGTCAGCGGGAAGAAATCCTGACCTTCCTTCTGCTTGGTCGCTGCCACCGCGGTGACCAGCACCACGGTGCCACCCATGCTGACCATGACTGCGCCGGACGCCTGGCGGGCAATTTCGCCCGTCTCCAGAGTGACTTCGTGACTACCGTACTGGAATGACTTGGTTACTTTTGCCACGTTGATTTGTCCTGAATTGAGGAGTGCGGCTATGGAGGACCGCTTTTTGACCTTCGCGTTCAAGGACGAACGCAGGACCTAAAGAGCACGGCCAAGCATGGCCGCTTTTTGATCTCTGCGTTCACGAACGAACGCACAGGCTGCCTACGTTGAATTACCGGCGCAGGCCGAGGCGTTCGATCAGGGTCTGGTAACGGGCAAGATCGCGATCTTTCAGATAGCTCAGCAGACGCTTGCGCTGGTTGACCAGCTTCAGCAGACCACGGCGGGAATGATGATCCTGCTTGTGCTCTTTGAAATGGCTGGTCAGGTGGTCGATGCGGGCCGACAGCAAGGCAACCTGGACTTCCGACGAGCCGGTGTCGTTGGGGACGCGGCCGAAATCAGCAATGATTTTGCCGGTTTGTTCTACGGTGAGTGACATGAGTATGTATTTCCTTGATAAGACGATGCGAAGCTTACGTAACGGCAAAAACGGCACTATGGGCAATATCGGCACAAAATGCCGTTGCGTAAGCTTCGCCTAATGAATGAAAGCGTTTAAATAACCTGCCTATTCTACTGACCACAGCACTGTTACAACAAGTGCACAGCGGATTATCACGATGAATCCGCTAGTCCGGCGGCAGGTTGAAGCCGCGCACGATTCGGGTAAATCCCTCGATATCCACCTCAAGCAGCGCCAGCAGAGCGCCATCGCTGGCGTACGCAGAGCACTGGCCCGGTCGCGGCGCCGGTTGGAGCTGAATTTTCTGTCCCCTGGAAATGGCCATGCTTTGTGCATCGTCCAGGTGCACGGCGGGCAGGTCACACAAGGCCGCCGAGACGGGAAGCAGCGACTTGAGCAGCACCTCGTCGCCCTGTTCCGCC
>CBAAAD010000599.1:0-1845 GCA_964658785.1 uncultured Methylobacterium sp. | reverse complement strand
CAATGGTTAGAAAAGCTGAAGTATGCGGTCTGGCAACACACGAAGCGTGTCGTACACATGGCAGCAACGAGCGCCAGCCGTGGCGCTGCGCCTATACGTACTCCACCACCTCCAGCCCGAAGCCTGCCAGACCTACCAGCTTGCGCGGCGTGCCGAGCACGCGCAGGTGATGCACGCCCAGATCGACCAGCATCTGCGCGCCCAGGCCATGCTGGCGCCATTCGTGCTGCTGTGCTTCCTCCGGGGCCTGCGTGGCAGGATGACGGTTGAGGCGCGCCAGCAGCGCTTCGGGCGTGTCTTCGCCGGACAGCACCAGCAGCACGCCGCGATCTTCGTCGGCGATGCGGCGCAGGGCCGAGGTCACGGTGAGGCCGAGATCGTCGCGCTGCAGATGCAGCACATCGGACAAGGTATTGCGCACGTGCACGCGCGACAGCACCGGCGTGCCGTCATCCACCGTGCCGCGCACCAGCGCATAGTGCAGGCCCTTGCGAATGGCATCGCGATAGGCGATCAAACGGAACGGGCCAAATTCGGTCTGCACATCTTGTTCGTAGACGCGTTCGACGGTCTTTTCGGTTTCCATGCGGTACCGGATAAGGTCCGCGATCGAGCCGATCTTCAACCCGTGTTTGGCCGCAAAGACTTCCAGCTCGGGGCGACGTGCCATCGAGCCGTCTTCGTGCAAGACCTCGATCAGCACCGCCGCCGGCTCCAGTCCGGCGAGGCCGGCCAGGTCGCAGCCTGCCTCGGTATGGCCGGCTCGAGTCAACACGCCGCCGGGCTGAGCGGTCAGCGGAAAAATGTGGCCGGGCTGATGGATGTCCTGCGGCTTCGCATCCGGCTTCACTGCCACCTGGATGGTGCGCGCGCGATCGTGCGCGGAAATGCCGGTGGTCACGCCTTCGGCCGCCTCGATCGAGACGGTGAAGTTGGTATGGTACGGCGAGGTGTTGTCGCTGACCATCGGCTTGAGGCCGAGCTGGCGCGTGCGCTGTTCGGTCAGCGTAAGGCAGACCAGACCGCGCGCTTCGCGCACCATGAAGTTGATGTCTTCCGCGCGAACCTTCTCGGCGGCCATGATCAGGTCGCCCTCGTTCTCGCGGTCCTCGTCGTCGAGGATCACGACCATGCGGCCAACGCGGATGTCTTCGAGAATTTCAGGAATGGTGTTGAAGCTCATGGGGTGATTTCCGGGGAACGGGGAATTGAGGAACGGGGAACGGGCAAGCAGCCTCGCTTCGTTATTCCAGCGCAGGCTGAAGCGACGGAAAAAATGCCAAATCAGGCGAAGCCGTGCTGCTTCAGAAACGCTTCGTCGAGCTTCGGCGCCGAGCCGCTGGCGAGCAGCCGCTCGACGTAGCGCGCGATCACGTCCACTTCGATATTCACCGCGTCGCCGGGTCGGCGCGCGTGGAAGGCGGTGTTTTCTACCGTGTGCGGAATCAGGTTGACGCCGAAGCGCTGCCCCGCCACTTCGTTGACGGTGAGGCTGGTGCCATCGATGCAGACCGAGCCCTTGGCCGCGATATAGCGCGATAGGGTTGTCGGCACCTCGAAAAGCCAGCGCTGCGAACGGCCGTCCGGCGTGACCGATACGACCTTGCCCAGGCCATCGACATGGCCGGACACCAGATGACCGCCGAGACGATCGGCCAGGCGCAGGGCCTTTTCCAGATTCACCGGGTCACCCGCTTTGAGCTTGCCCAGCGTGGTGAGGGACAGCGTCTCGTTGGACACGTCGGCGCTGAAGCCGCGCGCCTCCAGCGTTACCGCCGTAAGGCACACGCCGGAGACGGCGATCGAATCGCCCAGCTGCACGTCGGTGAGATCGAGGCCGGCCGT
>CBAAAD010000598.1:0-1863 GCA_964658785.1 uncultured Methylobacterium sp. | reverse complement strand
GTATTCGATGGTGTCAACGAGCGCTCAGCGGCGCTCGAGCAGAACGGTGGCCTGCGCGGCGATGCCTTCGCTGCGGCCGGTAAAGCCGAGCTTCTCGGTCGTGGTGGCCTTGACGCTGATGCGGCTGATTTCGGTATCGAGATCCGCCGCCAGGCATTCGCGCATCGCCTGCGCGTGCGGCGAAATTTTCGGTCTCTCCCCGATCACGGTGATATCGGCATTGCCCAGAGCATAACCTTGCTGCGCCATCAGCGTGGCCGCATGACGAAGAAACTGGCGGCTGTCCGCGTTGCGCCAGCGCTCGTCGCTCGGCGGGAAATGCACGCCGATATCGCCCAGCGCCAGCGCGCCGAAAATCGCGTCGCACAGCGCGTGAATCACCACGTCGCCATCCGAATGCGCGATCACGCCATGGGTGTGCGGCACGCGTACGCCGCCGAGGGTCACGTGGTCGCCTTCGCCAAACGCGTGCACGTCGAAACCGTTACCGATACGCATCATGCGGTTCTCGCCAGTAGAAACTCGGCCAGCGCAAAATCCGCCGCCGTGGTCACCTTGATATTGTCCTCGGAACCTTCCACTAGCAGCGGCGTGAAGCCGGCCTGCTCCATCGCCATCGCCTCGTCGCTGATCCTGGCGCCGCGTGCGGCAACATCGCGCAAGGCCGCGCTGAGCTGGCCGCGACGAAACATCTGCGGCGTAAACGCACGCCAGCGCTCGTCGCGCGGCTCGGTGGCCATGCTGCGCGAGGCGTCGTTGGCGCGCTTGAGCGTATCGCGCAGCGGCGCGCCGAGCAGGCCGCCGTCGACCGCCGTGCAGAGTTCGATCAACCGGCTGATATCGGCCTGCCGCACGCAGGGCCGGGCCGCATCGTGGACCAGTACGAAATCATCGGCGCCCACGTCCGATGGCAAAGCTTCAAGTCCGGCCAGCACGGAATCGCTACGCTCGGCACCGCCCACAGCAGTGAGCACCGGCTTGCCGTGCATCGAATCGATCCCCGGCCATTGCGCATCCGACGAATCGAGCGTCACCAGCAGTCCGGCGATGCGCGGATGCGCGGCGAGGCGTTCCAGCGTGTGCAGAATCAGCGCGCGACCGGCCAGCGGAAGATATTGCTTGGGACAGTCGCCACCGACTCGCGTGCCGCGACCGGCGGCCGGCACCACGCACCAAAAAGAATCGGTAGAGAGCGACATCGCGCTCACGGCTGGCCGGCTTGCGCCGCCGTCGACGCGGCTGCCGGCTGCGCTGACGAGGCCGGCGCCTCCACGACCTGATAAAACGTTTCGCCCGGCTTGATCAGCCCAAGCTCGGTGCGCGCGCGCGCCTCGACCGCCTGATCGCCGTGCTTGAGATCCTGCACATCGGCACCCAGCGCCTCATTGCGCTGGGTCAGACGATCGTTTTCATCGGTCTGCTTTTTCACCGCGATGCGCAGACTGTCGACGTCGCGCATGCTGCCCGCGCCGGACCACAGCTTCAGCTGCAGTCCGACCAGAATCAGGAGCAAAACCAGAGCGACCCAGCGCAGCATCGGCAGTCAAACGCCCCGCTCAGCCGGGCAGCTTGCTGAGATTCGGGAACGCGTTGCGACCGGCGTAGCGCGCGGCGGCACCCAGCTGCTCTTCGATCCGCAGCAGCTGGTTGTACTTGGCCACGCGATCGCTGCGGCAGAGCGAACCGGTCTTGATCTGGGTCGCGGTGGTGGCCACGGCGATGTCGGCGATCGTGGTGTCTTCAGTTTCGCCGGAGCGGTGCGAAATCACCGCCGAATACCTGGCTGCATCGGCCATCGCGATGGCTTCCAGCGTTTCGGACAATGTGCCGATCTGGTTGACCTTGATCAGAATCGAATTGGCG
>CBAAAD010000597.1:0-1876 GCA_964658785.1 uncultured Methylobacterium sp. | reverse complement strand
GCCACAGCGGCAGACCATCGTTCGCCTTGACGAAACCCCCAAATCCCATCGCCAGAAGCAGCAAACAGACAACGATCAACGGAATGCCCGCGATCGAAAAACCCTTGCGTTCGTTCATTGGTGCGACCCTCCCTTGGAGGCAGAATTAGATATCAAAGTGATATCTATCTGCAAGTGCCGCCGCGGTGGTCGATGCCTGACGAAAGCTCGACAGGCCGATCGCCACGGCGACGACTTACAATGCCGGTTTGCATACGGAGCAAGCGATGAAACCGTTCGGCACCCCTCATTCCGCCCACGCGTTGCGCGTGCTTTTGCTGGGTTCCGGCGAGCTGGGCAAGGAAGTGGCCATTGAGCTGCAGCGCTTTGCGGTGGAGGTGATTGCGGTCGACCGCTACGCCAACGCGCCGGCGATGCAGATCGCTCACCGCAGCCACGTCATCGACATGCTCGACGGCGACGCGCTGCGCGCGCTGATCGAACTGGAAAAGCCCGACGTGGTGGTGCCGGAGATCGAGGCGATCCACACGCCCACCCTGATCGCGATGGAGAAGGAAGGCCTGCACGTGATCCCCACCGCGCGCGCCGCGTGGCTGACGATGGATCGCGAGGGCATTCGCCGGCTCGCCGCCGAGGAGCTGAAGCTGCCGACTTCGCCGTATCGTTTCTGCGATAGCGAAGAGCAGTATCGCGACGCCGTAGCTGCTATCGGCCTGCCGTTCGTGATCAAGCCGGTGATGAGTTCGTCCGGAAAAGGTCAGAGCGTGGTGAAGCGCGAGGACCAGTTGCAGGCGGCGTGGGATTACGCACAGTCCGGCGGCCGCGCGGGCAAGGGGCGCGCCATCGTGGAGGGCTTTGTCGCCTTCGACTATGAGATCACCTTGCTTACCGTCCGCCACAAGAGCAGCGTGAGTTTCTGTGCGCCGATCGGCCATCGTCAGGAAGACGGCGACTACCGCGAATCGTGGCAGCCGCAGCCGATGAGCGATATCGCGCTGGCCGAGGCGCAGCGTCAGGCCGAAGCGATCACCGGCGCGCTGGGCGGCTGGGGCGTGTTCGGGGTGGAGTTTTTCGTCAAGGGCGACGCGGTGATTTTTTCCGAAGTCAGCCCGCGACCGCACGATACGGGACTGGTGACGCTGATTTCGCAGGATCTGTCCGAATTTGCGCTGCATGCGCGCGCGATTCTCGGCTTGCCGATCCCGGTGATTCATCAGGCCTGGCCGTCGGCGTCGTGTGCGGTGCTGGTGGAGGGCGAGGGCGAAGCGCCGCGTTATCACGGCGTGGCCGAGGCGCTGGCCGAACCGGACACGCAGCTGCGCATCTTCGGCAAGCCGGCCGTCAAGGGACGCCGACGCATGGGCGTGACGCTGGCGCGCGCCGAGTCGGTCGAAGCGGCAATCGCGAAGGCCAAGCGAGCGGCCGGCTGCCTGCGCATCGAGCTGTAATTCCAGAAGACTCATCGATCTGCTTCCGCACGCAACGACAAAAATCTCCGCGTCGTCCGCGCGGCGCCAAACCGACGAGGGACGACTATGCAATCGACGGGCTTCGCACACTGGCTGATCGTAGTGGTGGAGATCGGCGCGGCCGTCGCGCCGATGGTGCTGGCGCTGGGCGTGGTGGTGATCGCGTCGATGTGGCTTATCGACCTGAACCAGAAGGCCAATTCGGTGCTGCGGAATTTTCCGGTGGTCGGTCACTTCCGCTACTGGTTTTTACATCCGGGCGAGTTCTTTCGCCAGTACCTACGAAACTGTCCGCAGGTGGACAGGCTGCTGAAAAATGCGTGAGTTGTAGGTTTGGATGAGCGTAGGCGAATCCCAACAGCGCGGGCGACGGCGTTGGGGTTCGCTGCGCTCATCCCAACCTACAA
>CBAAAD010000596.1:0-1882 GCA_964658785.1 uncultured Methylobacterium sp. | reverse complement strand
CAAGCTGGCCGGCCAGCCAGGCGCCGGTGGCAATCATCTGGTCCAGATCGACGCCGGTCTGCATACCCATGCCGTGCAGCATGTAGATCACGTCTTCGCTGGCTACGTTGCCGGTGGCGCCTTTTGCATACGGGCAGCCGCCGGTGCCGGAAACGGCGCTGTCGATGATGCGCACGCCTTCCTCCAGACAGGCGAGGATATTCGCCAGCGCCTGGCCATAGGTGTCGTGAAAATGCACGGCGAGCGCGTCCATCGGCACCTCTTGCGCGACCGCGCGCAGCATCGCACGTGCCTTGGCTGGCGTGCCCACGCCAATCGTGTCGCCGAGGGAAATTTCGCGGCAGCCCAGTTGATAGAGGCGAACGGCTACGCGCACCACTTCGCGCACCGGTATGTCGCCTTCGTACGGGCAACCAAGCACGGTGGAGATATAGCCGCGCACGGTGACATCATCGGCCTGCGCCTGCTCGATGACTGGTACGAAGCGCGCCATCGATTCGTCGATCGATACGTTGGTGTTTTTCCGGCTGAAGGTTTCCGAGGCCGCGGTGAAGATGGCTATTTCGCGTACGCCGACCTCGCGTGCGCGCAGGTATCCCTGTTCGTTCGGCACCAGCACCGGATAGCTCACGCCGTCCGCTTTACGAATGGCCGTAAAGACGTCCGCCGCATCAGCCAGCTGCGGCACCCATTTCGGGCTCACGAAGCTGGTGGCTTCGATGGTCTTCAGTCCGGTTGCCGAGAGCCGGTCGATCAATTCGACTTTTACGGCCGCCGGCAGCAGCGCTTTCTCGTTCTGCAGACCATCGCGCGGGCCGACTTCAACGATGTGGACGTGGTTCGGCGAATTCATGCGTGATCCGTGGTGGTCTTGGTGACGTGCAAGGTAGGTGGTGGGAAAGATCAGTCAGCGAAACGCACCAGCACGGCGTCGGCCTCGACGAACTCACCCTGGGCGGCGTTGATGCTGTCGATGGTACCGGCGCGCGGGGCCTTCAAGGCGAGTTCCATCTTCATGGCCTCCATCACCAGCAGCTCGTCGCCCTGCTCGACGCTGTCACCGGCTTTGGCCTTGACCAGCACGATGCGGCCGGGCATCGGCGCGATGACCTGATTGCCGCCGGCGGCATCCTTGGCCGCCCAGGCGAAGGCGATGGCACGCGTGAAGCTGTAGCGCTGGCCGCTGGTATCGTGCAGCAGCACGTGGCCGTTGTCGCAGTGCAGCGGCACGCGCCGCGACTCGCCGTCGAAACGTGCGCTCAGGCAGTCGGCATGCAGGCGTGCGCCGCGCACGTCGCGGGTTGCCTGGCCATGCCGCAGAAGGTAATTGCCGTCGTGACCGTGCGCCTCGATGTCGTAACGCTGCTCGCGCGTGGTCAGCGCGATCGCGCGCCGGCCGGCGTGGCCGATGCGCCACGCGTCCGCGCGCGCCCAGGGTGAATGAGGATCGGCTGGCGCGGCGATGACATCGGCTTCGTCCTGCAGCAGTGCCGCCGTGGCTGCGGCAAAAAGTACGGCATCGGTCGGCGCGGTATCGCCGATCAGAAATTCGTCGAGGTGACGATCGAGGTAACCGGTGTCGATGCGGCCCTCGACCACGATCGGGTGGCGCACCAGCCGCTCCAGAAATCCAATGTTCGACTTCGGGCCGATGATTTCGCAGGCAGTCAGCGCATCACGCAAGCGCTGCAGGGCCTTGCTGCGATCCACATCGAACACGATGAGCTTGGCGATCATCGGGTCGTAGAAAATCGTGACGGTGTCGCCCTCGATCACGCCGCCATCGAGGCGCACATGCGCCGACGGGGCGGGCAGGCGCAGCGTCTGCAGCTTGCCCGAGCCGGGGAGGAAGTTCTGGTCGGGGTCTTCGGCGTACAGGCGC
>CBAAAD010000595.1:0-1886 GCA_964658785.1 uncultured Methylobacterium sp. | reverse complement strand
TGATCGGTCGTTTGGTCGTCGGCTTTCTGGGCCTGGCCTGGACGGTGGCGACGTTTCTCGTCGTGCCGATTCTCGCCAGCCAGGAAGTGGGGCCGGTCGATGCGGTCAAGCACAGCGTGGAACTGCTCAAGCGCAGCTGGGGCGAAAACCTGATCGGCAACGGCGGCATCGGCGTGGTGTTCGGCCTCTTCATGGTGCTTGCCGTCGTGGCGGCGGCGGTGCTGATCGGCGGCGCGATGGCATTGCAGTCTGTGGCGGCGCTGGTTGTCGCGATTGTCGTGGTGGTGCTCGGCCTGACCTTGCTCGGGCTGATTCAGGCATCGCTGCACGGCATTTATGCCGCGGCCCTGTATCGCTATGCGGAATCCGGCGAAACGAGCGTGGGCTTCGATTCGGTGCTGCTGGATCAGGCATTTCGCAGCAAAAAATAATCGCTGCAGCTTGCGTTCCCGTGTGAACGAAAAGGCCTCCGCGTCGGGAGGCCTTTTGTTTTCAGGTCTCAGATGGAAAGGATGCGCCCGCCGTCTACATGGATGACCTGGCCCGTTGTGTAGTGCGCATCTCGCAGCAGCCAGAGAATGGCGCTGGCGACATCCTCCGGTGTGCCGGCGCGCTTCAGCGGCGTGCGCGAAAGCAGTTCGTTCTGTTCTTCCTCGCTCTTGCCTTCGGACGGCCACAGCACGGCGCCCGGCGCGATGCCGTTGACGCGAATGTCCGGGCCCAACTCCAGTGCCAGCGAGCGCGTCATGGCGGCCAGCGAGGCCTTGGCCATGCAGTAAAGCGTATAACCGGCCAGCGGCCGCTCGGCGTAGATATCGAGCATGTTGACGATACCGCCGCCGGCTTTACGCAGTGCCGGTATGGCCGCCTGGGTCAAGAAAAACGGCGCCTGCGCATTCGAGGCGAATAGCTCATCCCATTGCGTGGGCGTGGCGCTGTCCAGCGGCGTGGCATAGAACGCGGAGGCGTTGTTGATCAGCGCATCGAGTCGCCCGAAGTGCGCGAGCAGTTTTTCGATCAGGGGCTTTAGCGTGGAGAGATCGGAGAGATCGGCCTGCAGCAGCAGCGTGCTGTTCGGGCGCTGCGCTTCCAGATCCTTCGCCAGAGCTTCGGCATCATCGCTGGAGTTGCGATAATGCAATGCCAGGTCATAGCCAGCCGCGTGCAACTTGCGCGCAACGACGGCGCCGACGCGGCGGCTGGCGCCGGTGATCAGCGCAACGGGTCGGGGATGGGCGGCGGTCATGCGTCGGCCACCCCGTGGAATGCGAAGGTTTTTGTATTCATTCGGACTTCGGCTTGCGCGGTTTGGCGGCGGCGCGTTTGCTGGCGGCCTTGCTCACGCTGTCGGCCTTCTTGGCGATCTTGCGCGCGGTGCTTGCCAGCGCCTTGTCAGCGGCCTTTTTCGCGACCTTTTTCACCGCCTTTTTTACTGCAGACTTGGCAGCGCTGCTGACGGTCTTCGCCTTGGGTTTCAGCACGGCCGCGGTGGCTGCGGCGGCACCTGCGGCGGCAACTGCATCATCGCCGTCATCCGCCATTTCCATATCGCCGCTGAAGAGTGCAATCGCCGTGCTGGCGACGTGTCCGGTGTCGTAATACGCATAGGCGCCCACGCCGAGCGCGCCGACGACCGGGAAGCCCTGGCGGCTGAATTGATCGACCGTTTCGGGCCATTGCCGCCGGAGGCCGACCAGCTTCTGAAGGTGGTCGCCATCAAGGGTTTGTGCCGGGAAGCGAACGTAGCGAAGATCGACGTGGGCCCCAAGGGGGCGGTGATCAGCTTCCGCGGCGATCGCTTCGCCAACCCATCCGGGCTGGTGAGCTTCATTCAGAAAAACCAGATCGCCTGGCGCCTGCGTCCGGATCAAAAAGTGGTGGTGAAG
>CBAAAD010000594.1:0-1895 GCA_964658785.1 uncultured Methylobacterium sp. | reverse complement strand
CCGCCACGCTGCCGGACGGGCAGGGCCAGGTCTCGCAGTTCAATATCGACAGCGGCGATCGCGTGGAAGTGCTGCGCGGACCGTTCTCCGTGCTGTACGGCAACGCCGCTGGCGGCGTGGTGCAGATGTGGAGCGCCGATGGCACCGCCGTGCCGCAGACCACGCTGGGATTTACCGGCGGCAGCAACGACACGTTCCGCTACAGCGCCGATACGCGCGGCATCGTCGGGCCGGTCGATTACAACATCGCCGCATCGGAATTCATCTCCGGCGGCTATCGCCAGCACAGCCGCGTGCATCGCGAATCGGACAACGCCAAGTTCGGCATCGATCTGGGCAAGCAGCGCAAGCTCACCGTGGTGCTCAACCGCTTTTATCAACCCACCGCACAGGATGAACTCGGCCTCACCCGCGCGCAGGTCAGCGCCGATCCGCGCCAGGCCACGGCCGTGGCAAGCCAGTACAACACGCGCAAGAGCAGCAAGCAGACCCAGCTCGGCCTGATCTACGAGCAGCAGATCGACGAGAACGATCAGGTGCGCGCGATGGTGTACCACGGCCAGCGCAGCATCCAGCAGTTCCTCTCGATACCTCCATCGACCCAGAAAAATCCGCTGCAGTCCGGCGGCGTGGTTCAGCCTGATACCGACTACGGCGGCACGGATCTGCGCTGGACGCACAGCGGCGATCTGCTCAACCGCGACTACGAATTCGTGCTGGGCGTGAGCGCGGACTATCAGCATCAGCGTCGGCTCGGTTTCAACAACTTCGTCACCAGCCGTGCCGGCATTACCCAGCTCGGCGTCGTGGGTGCACTGCGCCGCAACGAAAACGATGACGTCGACAACGTCGACGAATACGCGCAGTGGTACTGGCACTTTGCCGATCGCTGGTCGCTGCTGCTTGGCATGCGCCGCGACGACGTGCATTTTCACGAGCAGGATTTTTACATCACGGCGAGCAACCCCAACGACAGCGGCCGCGTCACGTATTCGGCGACCACGCCAGTAGCCGGCGTGCAGTTTCGCCCGGCCGACAACGTCCGTCTGTATGCCAGTTACAGCAAGGGTTTCGAAACGCCGAGCTACAACGAGCTCGGCTACCGCAGCGACGGGCAGGCCGGTCTCGCGTTCAATCTGCAGCCGCAGCACAGCAAGAATCTTGAAGTCGGCGCCAAGTGGCAAATCGTCCCGGCAATGGAGTTCGACGTGGCAGCGTTCCGCGCCGATACGCGCAACGAGCTGACCGTCGACACGAATGAAAACGGGCGTGCCACCTACCAGAACGTCGGCAGCGCGCGACGTCAGGGACTGGAGTTTTCGCTGACCGGCCAGCTGGGCAACGACTTCCAGCTCTCGGCCGGTTTCACCCATCTGCTGGCGACATTCCGCAGCCCCTTCCTCACCTGCACCACGACGCCGTGTGCACTACCCATCACGCCGGTCGCCGCTGGCACGCCGATACCCGGCGTACCGGACAACTACGGCTCGCTGCGCCTCGAACACGGCACCGACCTGGGCTGGCATCAAGGCGTGACGTTGCAGGGCGTGGGCTCAGTCACCGTCAACGACACCGACACGCAGCGCGCGGCAGGCTATGCCCTGGTCGATATCGACACCAGCTACACCTTCGCGCTGGGCGCGACGTCGCGTCTGCAGCTCAGCGCCAGCATCGATAATCTGGCCGATCGCCGCTACATCGGAACCGTCATCGTCAACGACAGCAACGGCCGCTATTTCGAGCCCGGCCCCGACCGTACTTACATGCTGGGCGCGCGGCTGACGTTCTGACGGTTTGTCTAGTCAGGCCGTCATTTCACCATTCACCGTTCACCCTGAGCGTAGCGCAGCGAAGTCGAAGGGCCAGCGTCCAACCAGATCACACAGGAACCGTCA
>CBAAAD010000593.1:0-1901 GCA_964658785.1 uncultured Methylobacterium sp. | reverse complement strand
CCCTTGACGGTGGTCTCGTGCAGATCCGGATACTGGGTGGAGCTGTGGTTGCCCCAGATGGTGACCTTCTTGATGTCGGTCGTGTGCGCGCCGGTCTTTTCGGCCAGCTGGCTGAGCGCACGATTGTGGTCCAGGCGCACCATCGCGGTGAAGCATTTCGGATCGAGATCCGGCGCGTTCTGCTGCGCAATCAGCGCGTTGGTGTTGGCCGGGTTGCCGACCACCAGCACGCGCACGTCGCGCTTGGCGTGATCGTTCAGCGCCTTGCCCTGCGGGCCGAAAATGGCGCCGTTGGCTTCCAGCAGATCCTTGCGCTCCATGCCCGGTCCGCGCGGACGCGCGCCGACCAGGAGCGCGTAATCGACGTCCTTGAACGCGACGTTGACGTCATCGGTGGCGACCACGCCGGCCAGCGTCGGGAACGCGCAGTCGTTGAGCTCCATCACCACGCCCTGCAGGGTCGGCAACGCGGGCGTGATTTCCAGCAGGTGCAGGATCACCGGCTGATCCGGACCCAGCATGTCGCCAGCAGCGATACGGAACAACAGCGCGTAGCCGATCTGGCCAGCGGCGCCGGTAACGGCAACTCGAACGGGTGCTTTCATGGGGTTGGCTCCTTCAATGAGCGATGAGTGATGCGGAGAAAAGGATGGGATGAACGCGGACGAGGCCTCGCGAATCGATGCGCTCAAACGAGTTCGGCAAAAAACTGCTGGATGCGCTGCAGGCCCGGCTCCAGCTGTGCGGTGGGACAGGTGTAGGAGATACGCAAGGCGCGCGGCTCGCCAAACGCCGAGCCCGGCACGCAGGCGACCCCGGTGGCCTCGAGCAGCGCCGCGCAGAACTCCACGTCGTTGCCTATCCTGACGCCGTTGTGGCTTTTGCCAAACGCCACCGAAATATCCGGGAACGCATAGAACGCGCCCTGCGGCCGCGGGCAGATCACGCCGGGAATGGCGCGCAAGGCCTCCACTACGATGTCGCGCTTGCCCGCAAATTCCGCACACTTGGCTTGCGGCACGTCCTGCGGACCGCTGAAGGCGGCAATCGCGGCCGCGCTGATCACTTCCGGCAGGCTGGTGATGTGGTTCGAGTTGAGCGTCGTCATCGCCTTCGCTACGGACTCCGGACCGGCAATCAAACCGACGCGCCAGCCCGGCATGCCATAGGTCTTGGATACCGAGTCGACAAAAATCAGCCGCTCGCGAAGCTCAGGGCGGGCATGCACGAAGTTGTGATAGCCGAGGCCATCGAACACCATCGAGTTGTAGATATCGTCGGTGACGATCCATGTGTCCGGATAATTCACCAGCACGTCGGCCAGCGCCGCAATCTCGTCGCGCGTGTAGACCATGCCGGTGGGATTGGACGGGTTATTGAACAGGAATACCTTCGGCTTGCGCTGCAGCGCGGCCTCCAACTGCGCCGGAGCGAGCTTGTAGTTCTGCACAGACGGGCATGGCAGCACGTTGACCTTCGCCCCGACGATATCGGCAATATCGTGGTAGGTGGTCCAGTACGGCGCGGGAAAGCAGATCTCATCGCCTTCATTGAGCAAGGCTTCGGCGAGGTTGTAGAGCACGTGCTTCGCACCGATGCCGATCGACACGTTGAGGCGGCCATAACCGGTCAGTCCCAACGCCTCGATATGCGCGAGGAAAGCATCCAGCAAAGCTTCCGGCCCGCGGTTGCTGCCGTACTGACCGGAATCGTGCGAAAGCGCCTCGCGTGCCGCCGTGTATACGTGCTCGCCCGGCAAAAAGTTCGGCACACCGATCGAGAAGCTGATGATGTCTCGACCGGCCGCCTTGAGCTGCTTCGCCTTCTCCGCAATCACCATGATGGCGCTGGGTTTGGCACGACCGACACGCTGGGCAAGCTGGGGCATGGGCTCTCTACGC
>CBAAAD010000592.1:0-1903 GCA_964658785.1 uncultured Methylobacterium sp. | reverse complement strand
TGTGGCCCAGCTCGCGCTGCAGCGCCTTGCTCAGGCGCATCTGCGCCACACTCGGCGTCATGACATTCGCCATCACCTGCGGCTTGGCCATGGCCGCGGCAATGCCATGGTGGTTGTGGCCGAAGCCGAGCATGCCGTAGCCGCCGTTGTCGTGCAGCACGGCGCCTTTCAGCGTCACCACCCACGGGCCGCTGGCCGCCGCAGGCAGGTAGGGATTGATCGCGTCGTCGGGGTAGAAATTGATGAAGCCGGCCTGCGCCTGCGCCAGCTGCTCGACTTCATCGAGCTTGAGAAAACCTCCCATACCGGCCGCGGCCATCTCGGTACGCAGTTCGCGGTGACGCACCACCGCTTCAGCGATCGCTTCGACCAGGGTGGGATCGATCGCGGCCATGCGCTCGATGCTGGCGTCATCCAGGCCGGCGGTACGTGGCTTGCCGCCGAATTCGCGCAGTTCACGCAGCTGTTCAATCATTCGCATGACATTTCTCCTCGCCCCGTCGGCGCCTCGCTCCGAACGCAAAGCAGGCCGCCAGGTTTTTCAATGCTTGGTACGGACGCTGGGTTGGGTGTGCTGCACCGAAACGGTTGCGCATTCCCGGCCCCTTTCTCGCGGGCTCTTAGCCCTCTGATGCACCGCCGCACAAGGGCTGGCGGGCTCAGGCAGGCGTCGAGCATAGCGCGAGCAGGGGGTGGTCCGGTACCCCCTGCATGACGGCTGTCACCCCCGATCACTGACGCAAGCGACTGCTTATCAGGCGCGGCAACGCCCAGCATGGGCAGCACAGGAGGAGCACTCATGCCCAACATCACCGCCCCGATCGCCCGCCTCGATGGCGTCATCAAAACCTACGGTCGGCTTACCGCGCTGGACGGCGCCGATCTGCAGATTCGCCGCGGCGAGCTGCTGGCGCTGCTCGGCCCCAACGGTGCGGGCAAGACCACGGCCATCGCGCTGCTGCTGGGCCTGATTCGCGCCGACAGCGGCAAGGTCGAGCTGTTTGGGGAGGATCCGCAGCGCATCGACGCGCGCCGCCGCATCGGTGTGATGCTGCAGAGCGCGGCGCTGCCGCCGACCTTGCGCGTCGGTGAACTGCTGCGGCTCACGGCCAGCTATTACCCGTCGCCGCGATCGCTGGCCGAAACCGCCGAGCTGGCCGGCATCGGCGCGCTGCTGTCGCGGCCGTACGCCAAGCTCTCCGGCGGCCAGCAGCGCAGCGTGCAGTTTGCGTTGGCGCTGTGCGGCAATCCCGAGCTGCTTTTTCTGGACGAGCCGACCGTCGGCATGGATATCGAGATACGTCAGAAGCTGTGGGCGGCGATTCGCCAGCTGATCGCCGAAGGCTGCTCGGTGCTGCTCACTACGCATTACCTCGAAGAGGCCGAGGCGCAGGCCGACCGCGTCTGCGTGATGGCGCACGGCCGTATGATCCACGAAGGCACGGTCGAGGCGCTGCGTTCGCGGGTGTCGCTCAAGCGCATTCGCTGCATCAGCGCGCTGGATGTCGAACTGGTGCGCAGCTGGCAGCACGTTACCGACGTACGCCGGGACGACGCGCGCCTGCACATCACAACGGCCGAAGCCGAAACCGTCGTGCGCCGTTTGCTCGACGCCGACGCGCAATTGAGCGAGCTGGAGGTGCAGCGTGCCGGCCTCGCCGAAGCGTTTACCGAACTCACCCGCGATGCGGATCAGTCGTCCACCACCCACCAGCGCGAGGCTGCCTGATATGGAAACCGTCCTGTCGATCCATGATTCCGCACCTGCCAGCGCGATGCCGTGGCAGCGCGTGTTCGGCGCCTATGTGGCTGAGGCACGCAGCGAATGCCTGCGCTATATGCGCGCGCCGGGCTTCATCCTGCCAATGCTGCTGTTTTCCACCGTGTTCTATCTGATGTTCGG
>CBAAAD010000591.1:0-1903 GCA_964658785.1 uncultured Methylobacterium sp. | reverse complement strand
CTGCTGCGGATGCTGGCTGCGATCCGCCGCACGCCCGACCTGAGCTTTGCCAAGGTCGTGACGCTGGCGCGCCTGTTTGCCTGAATCACTCATCGCACCGATCCAGATCTTCTTACCGAATACCCCGGGAGAGTTTCAATGGCCGTTCACGTCATCCATTACAAATACGAAGGTCGCGCGCAGTGGGGCGTGATAGCGGGTCATGCCATCACGCCGATCCAGGGCGATTACGTCACCACCGGCGACTTCATCCGGGCGCACAGCACTGAAACACTATCCGGATTGAGTGGTGAATCGATCGCTGAAAACGCCGTGGAGCTGCTTTCGCCGCTTACCGGCAATCATCAATTTGTTTGTCAGGGCGCCAACTACCGTCAGCACATGATCGAGTCCGGCATGAATCCGGACGTCAAGACCTACAACATGATTTTCACCAAGGCGACCAGCTGCATCGTCGCGGCCAACGCCGATCTGGTACGGCCCAGACAGGTTAATTTTCTCGATTACGAGATCGAGTTGGGCCTGATTCTGCGGCGCGACATTACCGGACCGGTGAAGGTCACGGACGCCAACCTGCACGAGTACGTGGCTGGCGCAGTCATCGTCAACGATTACTCCGCGCGCGACATACAGATTCCGCAGACGCAGTTCTACAAGGGCAAGAGCTTTCGCAGCTTTGGCCCCATCGGTCCGTATCTGTGCCTGTTGAGCGCAGCGGAAATTCCGCTGCTGAAAACGCTCCATTTGAAGCTCACCGTCAATGGCGAGGTGCGTCAGCAGGACTGCACAAGCAACCTGGTTTATGGTCCGGCAGAAACGCTGACGGAATTGTCCGGCGTGCAGGATTTGTACGTTGGCGACCTGCTGTCCACCGGCACGCCGGCCGGCTGCGCGCTCCGCGTGCCATCGCCGGCAAAGCAGAAGCTCGGCGGGCTGCTGCCGGAAAAGAAGAAGTGGGAAATTTTTCTCAAAGTACAGTCGCGTCGCACGCAGTATCTGAAGCCCGGTGACATCGTTGAAGCACACATTGGCACGGCCGATGGCGCGATCGATCTGGGCACGCAGCGCAATCGCGTGGTGATGGGCGAATGATGGGCGTAGCGCGTACGGCGCTTGTCACCGGCTGTTCCACCGGCATTGGTCGCGCCGTCGCGCTGGCGCTGCACGCGCGTGGTCTGGTGGTTTACGCCACGGCGCGCAAACTGGACAGCGTTGCCGCGCTGCATGACGCAGGCTTGCGAACCGCTGCGCTGGATGTCGATTCCGAGGCCAGTATCCAGGCGCTGCTGCAGCGACTCGAACAGGATGGGGCCACGGTCGATTTGCTGGTCAACAACGCAGGCTTCGGCGCGATGGGCCCGCTGGCGGAATTGCCGATTGCGCAATTGCAGCGTCAGTTCCAGACGAATGTCTTTTCGCTGATGGCCGTGACGCAGGCACTGCTGCCGCCGATGTTTGCCGGGGGCGGCGGCTGCATTGTCAACATCGGCAGCGTGTCGGGCGTGACCGCCACGCCGTTTTCGGGCGCCTACTGCGCATCGAAGGCGGCCGTGCATTCGTTGTCCGACGCTTTACGCATGGAGCTGGCGCCCTTCGGCATTCGCGTGGTCACCGTACAACCCGGCGGCATCCAGTCGGCATTTGGCACAACGGCCACCGCGGCGCTGAGTGCGACGTCCGACGGCCGGCCCTCGCGCTACGCCGCATTGAGCAACGCGATAGCCGACCGCGCCAGTGCCTCGCAAGACGGTGCGATGCCGGCCGACGTATTTGCGGAGCAGCTGGTGGATGCAGTGCTGTCTGAAAAACCACCCTCGATTCTGCGCATTGGCAAGCACAGCCGTACGTTGCCTGCACTGGCTCAGCTGCCGTCGCGCGCGCGCGACGCGCTGCTGTCGCGACG
>CBAAAD010000590.1:0-1904 GCA_964658785.1 uncultured Methylobacterium sp. | reverse complement strand
GGGTTGAACGCCTCGACCTTGACGTAGAGGTTCACGTGCTTTGGCGCCAGCCGATGCAGCTTCACCACGGGCGTGTTGCCGATCGTGTCGAGAATGCTTTCGTAAATCATGGTTGCTCCGAGGGACAGGGAGAGAAAGCGTCGGAATTACTGCCGATGGATGGCAGCCAGCCGGTGTTGGCCGGCGCCCGGTGCTGGAATCGGCAGCGCCTTGCTTGGCGTGCCGCTGCGCACCGTGAGGGTCGATGCGCCCAGCGGAGCCTGGCCAAACCAGGCCAGCGAATGCGCCAGTGCGGCCACCTCACCAAGAATCAGCAGCGCAGGGGATTTGACCTGGTGCGTTATCGCGCGCTTGGCCAACTGTTCCAGCGTGCCGGTAATCACGCGCTGTTCGGGGCGCGTGCCGTTCTCGATCAGCGCAAACGGCGTCGAGGCGGCGCGGCCGTGTTCGATCAGCTTTGACTGCAGCATAGGCAACTCGCCAACGCCCATGTAGACGCCCAGCGTCTGCCGCTCCTGCGCCAGCGCCGGCCAGTCGAGCGTATCCATCGAGGCCTTGCAGTGCGCGGTGACAAAACGCACGGCCTGCGCGTGATCGCGATGCGTCAGCGGAATGCCCGCGTACGCGGCGCAGGCCACCGCGGCCGTGATGCCGGGGACCACCTCGTAGGGAATACCGTGATCGCGCAAAAACTCCAGCTCTTCGCCACCGCGGCCGAACACGAACGGATCACCGCCTTTCAAACGCACCACCCGCTTCCCGCCGCGGGCATGCTCCAGTAGCAGCGCGTGGATGCCCTCCTGGGTGGTGTGATGGTGGCCGGCCTGCTTGGCGACTTCGATGCGGTCGGCGTCGCGCCGCGCCAGATCGAGCACCTCGGCGCTTACCAGCCGGTCGTGCAGAATCACGTCGGCCTCGTTCAATGCGCGCAGCGCGCGCAAGGTCAGCAGGCCGGGGTCGCCGGGCCCCGCGCCGACCAGCACCACCGATCCGGGCGCACGCACCGGTGCTGAAGCGAGCAGCTGTTCCGCCGCCTCCAGCGCGCGCTCCGGCTGCCCCTGCCGCAGCAGCATGGCCACCGGGCCGGTGAAAAGATCCTCGTAAAAACTGCGCCGGCCGGACAGGTCGGGGTGGCGCAGGCGAATGCGCTTGCGCAGTCGGGCCGCCAGCTGGGCCAGCGCGCCCAGCGAATGATCGAGCAGCGTTTCCAGCCGCTCGCGCAGCAGGCGCGCCAGCATCGGCGCATCGCCGCCGCTGGAAATGGCAATGGTCAGCGGCGCCCGATCGATCACTGCCGGCACGTGGAAACTGCACAGCGCCGATTCGTCCACCACGTTGACAAAAACCCGCCGCGCTTCGGCCAGCGCCGCCACGCGCTGGTTGAGCGCGTCGTCCGACGTGGCCGCAATCACCAGCCAAACCGCGTCGAGCAGGCTCTCATCAAACGACTCATTGCGCAGCGTGATACGCCCTTCGTCGGCCCAGCCCTGCAGCTGCGGCGTGAGCGTCAGGGCGTGAACGATGATCTGCGCCTGCGCACCGAGCAGGGCGGCGATCTTGCGTTCGGCCACCTCGCCGCCGCCAACCACCAGCACCGGGCGATTCGTGAGATCAGCGAACAGGGGATACAGCTTCATCGTCAAAACCTGAAAGGAAAAGTGAGCGCGCTACTTGCGATGGACGTCCAAACCGAGGAGAAAAGCGCCGTGCATATCGTGGGCGGAGCCAGCGGATCAGCCGATCTTGTGAATGCCACACTCCCGCTTGAGTCCAAAGAAGCGCGTGTCTTCCGGCTCCATGCCGGGCTCGAGCCGCTGGCTGGTGTGGCGGTCGCCGATCGAGACGTAGCCTTCATCCCACAGCGGGTGGTAGGGCAGGTCGTGTTGCTTCAGATACATGCCGAC
>CBAAAD010000589.1:0-1907 GCA_964658785.1 uncultured Methylobacterium sp. | reverse complement strand
CAACTGGCTTGGCCTTATGAAGGGCGACCTGACGGAGGAGATGAGCAAGAACGGCAAGGCGTTCACGCGCCGCCTGAATCCGGATCGTCAATACCACCGTCCCGACGGATCGACGCTGACGCTGCACGGACGATCGCTGCTTTTCATCCGCAACGTTGGCCACCTCATGACCAACCCGGCGGTATTGGACAGTGAGGGCCATGAAATTCCCGAAGGCATTCTCGATGCCGTGATGACAACGCTGTGCGCCGTCCACGACCTCAAGCGCAAGACGAATTCCCGTGTCGGCGCCATCTACATCGTCAAACCCAAAATGCATGGCCCGGCCGAAGTCGCCTTTGCCGTCGAGCTGTTTGAGCGGGTGGAAGACCTGCTCGGGCTGGAGCGGAACACGCTCAAGATGGGCATCATGGACGAGGAGCGTCGCACAAGCGCCAATCTGCAGGCCTGCATTGCCGCCGCGTCGAGCCGCGTGGCTTTCATCAATACCGGGTTTCTGGACCGCACGGGTGACGAGATGCACACGGCGATGGAAGCCGGCCCCATGCTGCGCAAGGGCGACATGAAGTCATCCACCTGGATCAGCGCCTACGAGCGAAGCAACGTGCTCGTCGGCTTGAACTGCGGCTTGCGTGGCCGTGCCCAGATCGGCAAGGGCATGTGGGCGATGCCGGACCTGATGCACGCGATGCTGGAGCAGAAAGGGGCGCAGCTTCGCGCGGGCGCAAACACCGCGTGGGTGCCGTCGCCAACGGCGGCCACGCTGCATGCTCAGCATTACCATCAGGTGGACGTCAACGCGGTTCAGGCCGAGCTTGAAAAAACCGATTACGCGTCGGTACGCGACAAGCTGCTCGACGAGCTGCTGACCATTCCCGTGGTTGCCAGCGCGCATTGGTCGGCTGAAGAAATAAGCAGCGAAGTCGAGAACAATGCCCAGGGCATACTCGGTTACGTCGTTCGCTGGGTTGAGCAGGGTATCGGGTGTTCCAAAGTGCCCGACATACACAATATCGGACTGATGGAAGATCGCGCGACCTTGCGTATCTCCAGTCAGCATATTGCCAACTGGCTGCATCACGGCGTGGTGTCGCGCGAGCAGGTGCTGGAAACGTTTGAACGGATGGCCAAAGTCGTCGATGCGCAAAACGCCGGCGATCCTGACTATCGCCCGATGGCGCCGGACCTGGAGTCGTCGATTGCCTACAAGGCGGCCATTGCGCTGGTCTTCGAGGGGCGGGCCCAACCCAGCGGCTACACCGAGCCACTGCTGCACAAATTCCGCCTGGCGGCGAAAGCCGTATGACCCTCGCGGTTTTCTGACGGCCCGTTCGTCTCGGGCTGGGCAATAGATCATGTCATTTGAACGTCGTCATCTCACACCAGGGGATTTACCATGTTCCATCAGTTGCTCAAGCCCGTTGCCGACAGTCTGCCGCTGTCATTTTTGATCGCGGCATTGCCGATCGCCGTGGTGCTGATCATGCTCGGCGTGCTGCGCCGGCCCGCGTGGCAGTCATCGCTGGGTGGCGTACTGACTGCCTTCGTGATTGCCCTCACCCTGTGGCAGCTTCCCGCAGGCCTGGCCTTCGCAAGCGCGTTGAATGGGGCCGTATTTGCCCTCTGGCCGGTAATGTGGATCGTATTCACGGCGCTGCTGCTTTACAACATTGCGGTGATCTCCGGTCGCTTCGATGCGTTCCGTGACTGGATACTCGAGCACCTGCCCGACGACCGGCGTGTCGTACTGGTGCTGATCGGCTTCTGCTTCGGCTGCCTGCTGGAGGGGATATCCGGGTTTGGCACGCCGGTGGCGATCACCAGCGCGCTGCTGATCCTGGTCGGCTTCCAGCCGCTGGAAGCGCTTACCTACACCTTGATCTTCAATACCGCGCCGGTGGCCTTCG
>CBAAAD010000588.1:0-1912 GCA_964658785.1 uncultured Methylobacterium sp. | reverse complement strand
GCCAGCCGCTCGACCATGCCGGCGCGCATCGCGTGGATGCGCTCGCGCATCTCGCCCAGCTCCTGCTCCCACTGGGCGCGCAGCTCGGTGCTGCCGAGCACGCCGGCCACCAGCGCTGCGCCGTGGGTGGACGGGCTGGAGTAATTCGCGCGAATGGTCTGCTTGATCTTGGACAGTACGCGCGCCGCCTCGTCGCGGTTGGCCGCGACCATCGACAGCGCGCCCACGCGCTCGCCGTAGAGCGAGAACGATTTGGAATACGAGTTGGCCACCACGAACGCCTCGATGCCGGAGGCGGCCAGCAGGCGCACCGCCGTCGCATCCGCATCCAGGCCCTGGTCGAAGCCCTGATAGGCCAGGTCGACGAACGGCAGCAGCTGGCGCTCCTTCAGCAGATCGATGGTCTGCGCCCACTGCGCCGAGTCGAGGTCCACGCCGGTCGGGTTGTGGCAGCAGGCGTGCAGCAGCACGACCGTGCCCGGCTCCAGCTTGCCCAGATCTTCCAGCATGCCAGCGAAATCCAGGCCGTGGCTGGCGTCGTCGTAATAGCGGTAGTCGAGCAGCTCGAAACCGGCGGTGCGGAAAATCACATGGTGGTTGCCCCAGCTCGGGTTGCTGATGGCGACTTTGCCGCTGGCGCCGCCAACCTGCTTGAGCAGATCGGCCGCCACGCGCAGCGCGCCGCTGCCGCCCACGGTCTGCGCGGTGACCACGCGCCCGGCTTCCAGCACGGGCGATCCCGCGCCGAACAGCTGCTGCTGGGTCAGTTTGTCGTACGCGGCCATGCCGTCGATCGGCAGATAGCCGCGCGGCTTGGCCGCCGAGGCCAGCGCCTTTTCCACCTCATAGACCGAGCGCAACAGCGGCACACGGCCCTGTTCGTCGACATAGATGCCCACGCCGAGATTGATCTTGCCCGGGCGCGCGTCGGCCACAAAAGTTTCGGTCAGGCCCAGAATCGGATCGCCGGGGGCCATTTCAACGGATGCAAAAAAAGACACGATGCGTACTCTACTCAGGGAATGGAAATCGATCGGGGATACGGCAGCACCCCAGCTTACGAGAATGCCGTCTCATCTGCCGCGTCCACGGTCCACGCGGACGAATCCACAGCATGCATGTCCGGGCCGGAAAAATCGAACAGCGCGCGATCGGCCAGATGCGAGGGCGACACGCGGCCCAAGGCGCGAAAAACGTTCTCGCTGCGGCCGGGCTGCAGCGTTTCCCACTCGTCCAGCATCCGCTGCACGGCCTTGCGCTGCAGGTTTTCCTGCGAACCGCAGAGGTTGCACGGAATGATCGGGAATTGCCTATGCAAAGCAAAGTCGGCGATGTCGCTCTCGCGGCAGTACGCCAGCGGGCGAATCACCACGTGCCGGCCATCGTCCGAACGCAGCTTGGGCGGCATCGCCTTCAGCTGCGCCTGGTAGAACATGTTGAGAAAGAACGTGGCGAGGATGTCGTCGCGATGATGGCCCAGCGCGATCTTGCTGATGCCGTTGGCCGCTGCCCAGGTATAAAGCGCGCCGCGCCGCAGGCGCGAGCACAGGCTGCACATGGTCTTGCCGGCCGGAATCACGCGCGTCACCGTGCTGTAGGTGTCCTGTTCGATGATGTGAAACGGCACGCCGCGGGCGCGCAGGTAATCCGGCAATACGTGCTCGGGGAAATCCGGCTGCTTCTGGTCCAGGTTCACCGCGATCAGCTCGAAGCGCACCGGCGCCTTGACCTGCAGCTGCAGCAGCATCTCCAGCAGGGTGTACGAGTCCTTGCCGCCGGACAGGCACACCATCACCTTGTCGCCCTCGTCGATCATGCCGAAATCGCCAATCGCCTGCCCGACCTGATGGCGCAGGCGGCGGGCCAGCTTGTCGGCCTCGGCACCGGATGAGCGGGAGGTTTGAGGTTGAGC
>CBAAAD010000587.1:0-1914 GCA_964658785.1 uncultured Methylobacterium sp. | reverse complement strand
TCGCCGCACTGATCGACGGTGTCGATCCGGCGCTGATGCTGTCGCCTCCCGTGGTCGCCGAATCATGGGCTGCGCTCACCGTCGAGCGCGAGCAGTCGCGCGAGCGCCAGACCGAAGGCCTGATGCTGAAGCGGCTCGACTCGCCGTATCGCGTGGGCCGCAAGCGCGGTGACTGGTGGAAATGGAAGGTCGATCCGTACACGCTCGACGCCGTGTTGCTGTACGCGCAGCCGGGCCACGGCCGCCGCTCCGGCCTGTTTACCGACTACACCTTTGGCGTCTGGGACGGCGATACGCTGGTGCCGGTGGCCAAGGCCTATTCGGGCCTCGACGACAAGGAGATCGGCCAGCTCGACCGCTGGATTCGTGCGCACACCACCGACCGTTTTGGTCCGGTGCGCGCGGTAGAGGCCGCGCACGTGTTCGAGCTCGCGTTCGAAGCGGTGCAGCTTTCCACACGGCATAAATCCGGCGTGGCCACACGCTTTCCGCGCATCCTGCGCTGGCGTACCGATAAGGGCATAGCTGATGCCGACAAGCTCGACGACCTCCGCCGCCTGGCGTCGGGCTGAAGCCCGCCTGCGCGCGTGGTTCGCCACGCTCGATCGCAAGCCGGCGCCGTTTCAGCGCGCGGCGTGGAAGGCGTGGGCGGAAGGCCACAACGGTTTGATCCATGCCCCCACCGGCACCGGCAAAACGCTGGCGGCGGTTGGCGGCCCGCTAATCGATGCGGTGCTCCATCCGGCGCGCGGCCTGCAGCTGCTGTGGATCACGCCGTTGCGCTCGCTGGCGACCGACACCGCTCAACATCTGACCACGGCGGTCGAAGCGATGGAACTGCCGTGGTGCGTGCTTCGCCGCACCGGCGACAGCAGCAGCGCCGAGCGCGCACGGCTGCGCCGCGGCGACTGCGAGCTGCTGGTGACTACGCCGGAGAGTCTGGCGCTGCTGCTGAGCTACCCCGATGTCGCCGAGCGCTTTCGCCATCTGCGCGGCGTGGTGGTGGACGAGTGGCACGAGCTGATCGGCAACAAGCGCGGCACGCTGCTGCAGCTGGGACTGTCGCGGTTGCGCAACTTGAAGCCCGAGCTGCGCGTATGGGGCCTGTCGGCGACGCTGGGCAATCTCGATGAAGCGATGCAGACGCTGGCCGGCGACGGCGTACTGATCGGCGGCAGCGGCAACAAGAAGATCCAGATCCAGACCGCCCTGCCCGACGCCGGCGAACGTTTTCCCTGGGCCGGCCATCTCGGCCTGAAGCAGCTGGCGCGCGTGCTGCGCGCCGTGCTCGAGGTGCGCTCGGCGCTGGTGTTCGCCAACACGCGGTCGCAGGCCGAGCTGTGGCATGAGGCCTTGTCCGCCGTGTGGCCCGAAGCGCCGGAAACGCTGGCCGTGCATCACGGTTCGATCGATCCGAAACTGCGCTTCGCGGTGGAAGAAGGTTTGCGCCAGGGCGCGCTGCGCTGCGTGGTGGCGACGTCGAGCCTCGACCTGGGCGTGGATTTTTCCAGCGTCGATCGGGTGATCCAGATCGGCAGCCCCAAGGGCGTGGCGCGGCTGCTGCAGCGCGCCGGGCGCAGCGGCCATTCGCCGGGCCTGCCGTCGAAAATTCTGTGCGTGCCCACTCACCTGCTGGAGCTGGCCGAGATCGCCGCCGCACGGCGTGCGCTGGCCGCCCACCATCTGGAGCCGCGGCATCCGCTGCGCGGCTGCCTCGACGTGCTGGCCCAGCACCTGCTGACGCGCGCGCTCGGCGGCGGTTTTCAGGCCGATCAGGCGTATGCCGAAGTGCGCTCCACGCGCGCCTATGTGCAGCTGCCGCGTGCGCAGTTCGACGCCGTGCTGGCCTATCTGCAAAACGGCGGCACGGCGCTGGTCGGCTATCCGGAATATCAAAAACTGCAGTGCGATTTG
>CBAAAD010000586.1:0-1919 GCA_964658785.1 uncultured Methylobacterium sp. | reverse complement strand
CCTCGCTGAGCAGGCCGCCGCCGCAGCCGACGTCGGCCACGCGCGCGCCGCGCAGGTCGACGTGCTTGGCGACGTACGCTGCACGCACCGGATTCAGATCATGCAGCGGGCGCGATTCGCCGTCCGGGTCCCACCAGCGCGCGGCGAGCTTGTCGAAATGGGCAATTTCTTCGGCGCTTACATTGGCGCCGGCGTGCGGGTCGGTCTGCATCATCGAGTTCTCCGGAACAGGGCGCGAGTTTAGCGGGCGGCCCATTCGTACAGCGTGATATCCCAGCCGCCGCTGGTATGCGCCGGATCGCGATGGGCGATCGACTGCGCCTCGGTCAGATCATCGGCAAGCAAGAGATACGCACCACCCGACTTGTCGCCGAACGGGCCGGACAATTCGATTCGCCCCTGAGTGCGCAGGTCCTCAAGAAACCGCTGGTGCAGCGGCACCACGGCGGCATCGAAACTGGCGCGACGCCTGGCGAGGACGAGATAACGATGCATGCTGGCTCCGGTGTCCAATGAAAACTCAATGCGCGGCGATGCGCTCGCGCCAGGCGCGCGTTCGGGCAATCACTGCGTCGGTATCGATGTCCGGCAGGACGCGATTGGCCAGCTTGCGCCGACCGGCAATCCATACGTCGCTGACCTGATGGCGCCCGGCTGCATAAACCAGCTGCGACACCACATGAAACATCGGCTGCGTTTCCAGATCGCTCAACCGTACCGCCGCAAGATCGGCCTGCTTGCCGACTTCGATGGAACCGATTTTCGCTTCCAGGCCAATCGCCTTGGCGCCGTTGAGCGTGGCCGCGCGTAGCGTATAGCTCGCATCGAAAGCCGCCGCATCTTCGGACACAGCCTTGGCCAGAAGCGCGGCGCTGCGCATCTCGCCAAACATGTCCAGGTCATTGTTCGAGGCGCAGCCGTCGGTACCGATCGCCACGTTGACGCCGGCGCGGCGCAGCTTTTCCGCAGGGCAAAACCCCGAGGCCAGCTTCATGTTCGACTCAGCGCAATGCACCACCGACACGCCCGATTCGGCGCAGACGGCGATCTCGCCGTCGGTGAGCTGGGTCATGTGCACGGCGATCAGGCGGTCGTTGATCAGGCCCAGCCTCTGCAGCCGCTGGAACGGGCGCAGGCCGCTCTTCTTTTTCTCTTCCTCAACCTCGTGCGCGGTTTCATGCGTGTGCAGATGCACCGGAATATCCAGCTGATCGGACAGCACGCGGATACGCTCGAAGCTCTCATCAGACACCGTATATGGCGCATGCGGTGCAAACGCGGTGCTGATCAGCGGATCGCCGCGGAAGCTGTCGTGGACTTCGCCGGCACGCTCGAAATATTCGTCGTCGCTTTTTGCCCAGGCAGTCGGGAAATCGATCACCGGCAGACCGACCACCGCGCGAAAGCCGAGCTGGCGATACGTGGCGCCGATCACGTCGGGGAAAAAATAGTTCTCGTTGACGCAGGTGGTACCACCGCGCAGCATCTCGGCCACGGCCAGCTCCACGCCATCGCGCACGAACTCCGGTCCGATCACCTTGGCCTCGGCCGGCCAGATGTGCTGCTGCAGCCAGACCATCAGCGGCAGGTCGTCGGCCAGGCCGCGCAGCAGGGTCATGGGATTGTGCGTGTGGCTGTTGACCAGGCCCGGGATCAGCGCGTGCTCGGTGAGTTCCACGCGTTCACGCGGCGCGTAGCGCGCGCGCGCCTGCGCGATCGGCAGCACTGCAACGATGCGGTCGCCGTTCACCGCGACGGCATGGTCTTCCAGCACCACCGCATGCGGTTCGACCGGCACCACCCAGCGGGCTTCGATCAGGAGATCAATCGGCTGCAGTGACGTTTCGCTCATCGGAGGGCTCGCTTGGATTGGCCGTGGGTAATCACGTGACTAATTAAAACAAGAGGCGGCGCGTCCT
>CBAAAD010000585.1:0-1927 GCA_964658785.1 uncultured Methylobacterium sp. | reverse complement strand
GGCGCCATCCAGTCGACATTCGGCACAACGGCAACCGCGGCGCTGAATGCGACGTCCGACGGCCGGCCCTCGCGCTACGCCGCTTTGAGCAACGCGATCGCTGACCGCGCCAGCGCCTCGCAAGGCGGCGCCATGCCGGCTGACCTATTTGCGCAGCAGCTGGTGAATGCGGTGCTATCCGACAAACCGCCTTCGATCCTGCGCATTGGCAAGCACAGCCGCACCTTGCCCGCCCTGGCTCAGCTGCCATCGCGCGCGCGCGACGCGCTGCTGTCGCGACGCTTTGGTCTCGATCGTCTGCGTCGGCATTAGACGATGTGCTTGCTGGCGTACGTCGTCTGATGCGCCGTTGAATGAGCATCTTTCACTCCCCCAAGGACCACCACACCATGCAGCCAATTCCCAAGCCAAGCGGCAAAGTCGCGGTCATCAGCGGCGGATCTTCCGGCATCGGCCGCGCCTTCGTCGGACAACTGCACGCGCAGGGATATACGGTTGTCACCTGTGGTCGCAATGCAGCGAAGCTGCAAAAACTGGCGAGAGATTTTCCCGGTGTCGAGGCTGGCGTTTGCGATGTCAGCGATACGGCCGCGTTACGCGCTTTCGCCAAGGACGTCGTAGGGCGTCACCCGAAGATCGATCTGCTGATCAGCAACGCCGGCGGGCTGCGCGAACTCGATTTCACTCGCGATGACATTGCCGATCAGGATCCGACCGAGGAAATACGCAGCAACCTAGCCGGTGCCATCGAATGGACGGCTGCATTCTTACCAGCCGTACGACGCGCATCACCTTCCGCCATCGTGCTGGTGACGTCCGGCTATGCGATGGCAGCATCAACCCGCGGCCCCGTTTACTCCGCCGCCAAATACGGTTTGCGTGGATTCGCCAAGGCTTTGCGCCGGCAACTTGCAAGTCATCGTGTGACGGTGACCGAAGTGCTCCCGCCATTGGTGGATACGCCAGCGGTTGCCCATTTGTCCGGCACTAAGTTGTCTGCAACCAGCGTTGCTGAGCTGGCGCTGGCTGCCGTCAGCAAAGGGAAACCCGAAGTGCGTCCAGGTGCCGTTCGCTGGCTGCCACTGGGTCTGCGCATTGCGCCCAGGCTGGTCGAAAACATGGTCGCAAAGAGTTAGGAAACGTATCGCCTCAATGCGTCTCGCCTTGAGACAGAGGCCGTCTTGAAAAAGACCGATAAATAAAAAGCTCGCATTGCTGTGAGCTTTTTCTTTAGTTCCCGTGATTGGTGCCCGGAGCGGGAATCGAACCCGCAAGACCGTGAGGTCGAGGGATTTTAAGTCCCTTGCGTCTACCAGTTTCGCCATCCGGGCTGGTGATGCGTTTTAGGCGCTGCGCCAGGGGCGGCAGGCGGTGCGAATCGTAGCATGCGTGAACGCGTCGGCCGAGGCTGACGCTTCGTTGCGCATCTTCAGAGCAGGCTTTTGAAGATATGAATGCCGGCGGTGTATTCGCCGATGATGGTGCCGAGGCTGACCAGGAAAAAGTTCAGCAGGGTGCGGGCGACGCGGTTTTTCCACCAGCCGCTCCAGTGGCCGATATCGTCGCGCAAGGTGTCGAAGTCGACCACGCGCGGGCGCCGCACCCAGGCTTCGGCCATGGCGCTGATGCCGCCGGATGGGATGCCGGGTCGAAACGGCTTGATTGGTCCAGCGATGGCGGCGGCGAGAATGCTCAGCGGGTGACCGCCGGCGATCAGCGCGCCGAGTGCGGAGAAGCCCGCGGTGTACAGCACCCAGTCGCGCAGCGCCTGCGCGCCCAGCGCCGCGTTGCGATGGAAGGCATAGGCAATGGCGGCGAAAACGGCCAGCACGAGGATCACGGCCACCCATTTCGGCCAGCGCGCCTTGGGCGGCGTGCTGGCGAGCGTGGCGACGACGGTGGCCGGATCGTCCTGCTGTTCGCGCAG
>CBAAAD010000584.1:0-1929 GCA_964658785.1 uncultured Methylobacterium sp. | reverse complement strand
CAAGGTATCGGTGTCGCCGGGCATCGGCTTCGGCGACTACGGCGACGACTACGTCCGCTTCGCCCTGATCGAAAACCAGGATCGCATCCGCCAGGCGCTGCGCGGCATCAAGGCGATGTTTCGGACCGACGGTTTGTTGCCCGCGGCGGTGCCGAAAGCGAAGGTTTCGCCGCCGCTCTGAAGGCCGCCGCCAGCGAGGCGCGTCTTCTCAAAGATGCGTCTCGCTGCCGATCGAATCGTTCGGTCGCGCCACCTGACGTTGAATGCCGAACCACACGACCACGGCTGCCGTGGCGAGCAGCGCGCTCGAAAGCCAGGCGGCCCGATGCATGCCGGGCACGATGCGGCCATCGCCGCCGGTGACCAGCGCGCCGAACGCCGCCACGCCGATGGCGCCGCCGGCCTGCCGCGCGGCGTTGAGCACGGCCGAGGCGGTGCCGGAAAACGTTTTTTCGACGCTGGCCAGGATCGCCGTGGTCATCGCCGGCACGCCCAGGCCCATGCCGCTGGGAATCAACAGGAATGGGGCCAGCATCGCCAGGTAGCTGCTGTGCGCATCGAGCCGCGTCAGCAGCGCAAAGCCGGACGCACCGATCGTCGCGCCCAGCAGCATCGGCAGACGGCTGCCGTAGTGGCCGGCCATCCAGCCGCTGATCAGGTTGGCGACGGCGAACGTGGCGGTCAGTGGCAGAAAGGCCAGCCCCGCCTGCGTGGCGGTATAGCGGCACACGTGCTGCAGATACAGGCTGATGATGAAGATCAGCCCGTAGTAGGTCAGGTTCACCGAGATGCCGAACATCACCGCCGGGCTGAAATTCGGCAGGCGGAAAAAACGCAGCGGCAGCATCGGCTGGGCCACGCGCGACTCCACCCGCACGAACAGCAGCGCGCAGATCACGGCCAGCGCCAGGCCGGTCAGCACCAGCGGATGCGTGACGCCGAGCGGTCCGATTTCGATCACCGCCGCGGTGAGGCAGGTGAGCGCGGCGATCGCCAGCAGCTGGCCGCGCAGGTCCAGATGCTGCTGCGGCTTGCGCGGCGTTTCGGGCACGCGCAGGGTGATCGCCATGCCGAGCGCGCACAGCGGCAGGTTGACGAAAAAGATGCTGCGCCAGCCCAGCCACCCCAGCAGCACGCCGCCGACGATCGGACCGGCGGCGATCGATATGCCGGCCGCGGCCGTCCAGAAGCCGATCGCCTTGGCGCGCAGTTTGGCATCGTGCGCGCAGGCGTGATTGATCAGCGCCAGCGACGGCGGTACCAGCAGCGCAGCGCCAATGCCCTGCACCGCGCGCGCGGCGATCAGTTCGGCCGCGGTCTGTGCCGCGCCACACGCGGCCGAGGCCAGCGCGAAGCCAGCCAGGCCGATCAGATAGGCGCGCCTGGCACCCAGCCGGTCGCCCATCACGCCGGCCGACAGCAGCAGCACGGCAAAGACCAGGCTGTACGCGTCCACCACCCACTGCAGGCCGGGCACGCTGGCGGCCAGATCAACACTCAGCCGCGGCAGCGCCACGTTGACGATGGTGACGTCCAGCTGCACCACGGCAAAGCCGAAGCTGGCCGCAACGATGGTCCAGGCGATCGACGTCGGCCTGGCGGTGGCGAGGGTGTTCACAGTGCCGTTTCCAGAAAAGTTCGTGTTGCTGCGCCGTGTTACGTCAAGCCGTTGTGCGCGTGCTCAAAGGACCTTGCAGAACACCGCCTTGAGGTAACGGCCTTCCGGTACGTCGGTACGGAACGGATGATCGGCGCCGGCGCCGCGCACGTCCAGAATCTGAATTTCGCGCCCCGCGTTCAGTGCCACGCGGCGCAGCATCTCCAGAAAATCCGCTTCGCTGACCAGGCCCGTGCACGAGCAGGTGAGCAGGATGCCGCCGGGCGCGATCGCGTCGAGCGCCATGCGGTTCATCGCGAAATATTTTTTCA
>CBAAAD010000583.1:0-1933 GCA_964658785.1 uncultured Methylobacterium sp. | reverse complement strand
AGCCAGCCCTTCTGCCGCGCCATGCGATACGCCTCGATGCGATTGGCCACGCCGAGTTTGCCGATGGCCTCGGAAAGATAGTTGCGCACCGTGCCGTGCGACAGGTTCAGCTGGGTGGCGATATCGCTGGCAGACTGACCCTCGCCGGCAAGCCGCAGCACCTGGCGCTCGCGGTCGTTGAGAGGGTCGGCTTCCGACCATGCCTCAAGCGCCAGCTGCGGATCGATGGCGCGGCCGCCGCGATGCACGGTGCGCAGCGCTTCGGCCAGGTTCTCGGCTGGTGCATCTTTCAGAAGATAACCGCCCACGCCGGCATCCAGCGCGCGGCGCAGAAAGCCCGGGCGCGCGAAGGTGGTGACGATAATCACCTTGATCGGCAGCGCGTGCCGCTGAATGCGCTGCGCCAGCTCCAGCCCGGTAAGGCCGGGCATTTCGATGTCGGTGACCAGCACGTCGGGCTTCAGCCGCTGCAGTTCACGCCAGGCGATTTCGCCATCGGCGGCCGAACCGAGCACGTCGATATCGGATTCGAGGTTGAGCAGCGCAAACAGCGCCCCGCGCACCATCGCCTGATCTTCGGCCAGCAGCACGCGGATCATGCGATTGCCTGGTGGAGTGATGAAAGCACGGCGGGCAGCGGTCGATTCATGCGGCGGGATTTCCGGATGCGTTGGCGTTCAAGGTCGGCCCGAGCGAAAGATCCGACGGCGCGCGCGACGTTTCGACCAGCCTGAGAATGGGCACGGGAGCGGTGATGCGCAGTTTCGTGCCGTGGCCGCGAGGCGACTCGATCGTGAGGGTGGCCCCGAGTGCGCGCACGCGCTCGCGCATGCCGCACAGGCCGTTGCCGTCACTGGCGATACCACCGCGGCCGTTGTCGCTGATCAGCATGCGCACGCTGGCATGCTCGCGGATGATCTCGATTTTCGCGGCGCTGGCTTCGGCGTGGCGCGCGATATTGGTGGCGGCCTCGCGCACGATGAGAGAAAAGCCGCGCTCGATGTCGCTGGGCAGATCGGTCGGCAGCGCGCTGTATTCAAAATGCACGCGCGAGGATTCCAGCAGCAGCCGCGCCGATGCCAGCTCGGCAGCGAGGTCTGTGGCACGTATCCCGCTAACCGCGCTGCGCACCTCGGCCAGCGCGTGACGCGCCACCTTCTCGGCCTCCTCCATCTCGCGCCGCGCGGCTTCGCTATCGCGATCGAACAGCTTGCGCGACAGCTCTAGTTTCAGCGTAATCAGCGACAGCGTGTGGCCAAGAAGATCGTGCAGATCGCGGCCGATGCGCTCGCGCTCGGCCAGGCCGGCGAGGCGGCGAACCTCTTCGTGCGATAGCTGCAGCTCGGCATCCTTTGCTTCATTCGTGCGTTCAACGCTGATAATCATGCCTATGATGAATGTCGTCAGCGGCATCCAGACAATCGCCTGCCACGGATAATGAAGAAGCCACGCCTCGAGCAGGATCATTGCATTGAGACCTGCCAGCACCATCAGATAACGCCGCATGCTCATGCGGCAGCTGGTCATCATCACGCAGCTGTAAACGAAGTAGACGAGACCGCTTGGATACCATGGCAGCAACATCATGCACATGACGAGCAGCGCTACAGCATAAGGAGGCGCATTCCGACGCGGCACCAGGCAGGATTTCGCGTACAGCACGAGAAATACGGGATAACTCAGAAGGGTGAGTGCCGCCCAGAGCCAACTGAAGTGATCAAAGACCGGCGTGATAAAAATCCACGCCGACCACAGCAGGTGAACAGCATCCACCCAGGGCGACTTGCCCTTGCGCACGCTGCCTGCCACCAGTGAATCGGGCGCCGGCCTAAACCATTCACGCAGCCACTCGGACATCTCGCGCGCCCCCGTTGATGCATCGTTATGGGACATGCTACTTCAACCGTAACGCCGCAGCCGACGCACGGCCAGC
>CBAAAD010000582.1:0-1939 GCA_964658785.1 uncultured Methylobacterium sp. | reverse complement strand
ACGCGGCGCCTGCAGGGAAAGCCGCCCACGGCCGATGCGAACGGCAACGACAACGTGATCAATCCCCAGCTGGCCGCGTCGCGCAATCGACTGTATGCCCGCTGGTTGCATGGTCATCCCAATGACGCTTCGCTGAAACCGCTGTTCGCGCTGCCCTTGAATCTGCGTCCTCTCTCGCAGCTGCCGTTCGAAGCGCCACAGGCGGTCGAGCAGGTGCTGGTAGCGCGGCAGATTGCCGGCGGTAGCGAGAACTCCCGCGTCGGCACGACGATCGACCTGGATATCCAGCATAGTCTGGAGCGGCAGATCACCCAGTACGCGGCGCGCAACCAGTCGCGCGGCATCCGCAACGCGGCGGCGCTGCTGATCGATACCCGCGACATGGGCATCAAGGCGATGGTGGGATCGGCCAATTATTTCGATCGCTCGATCCAGGGTCAGGTCAACGGCACGCTGGCCAAACGCTCGCCGGGCTCGACGCTCAAGCCCTTCATCTATGCGCTGGGTTTCGATCAGGGCGTGCTGCACCCGCAGACCGTGCTGCGCGATGTGCCCAGTTCGTTTGGACCGTATACGCCGGAAAACTTCGACGGCCATTTTCTCGGTCCGATCACGGCAACCGACGCCTTGATCCGCAGCCGAAATATTCCCGCCGTGTGGGTCGCCGCGCAGCTGAAGCAGCCGACCCTGTACTCGTTTCTGCACGATGCCGGCGTCAGCCGCATGGCCAGCGAAAAGCACTACGGCCTCGCCCTGGTGCTGGGCGGCGGTGAGGTGACGATGCAGGAACTGGGCGGCCTTTACGCGATGCTGGCCAATCGCGGCGAGCTAAGACCGCTGCGCTTGAACAGCAGCGATCCGCAGGTGGACGGCACGCGCCTGCTCAGCGACGAGGCGAGCTTTATGGTGATGGACATGCTGCGGCAGAACCCACGGCCGGATGAAACCAGCGGTGCGCAGCCGTCGCGGCTACCGGTGTACTGGAAGACGGGTACCTCCTGGGCGTTTCGCGACGCCTGGACTGCCGGCAGCTTCGGTCCTTACGTGCTGGTCGTGTGGATCGGCAATTTCGACAGCACGGGCAATCCGGCGTTTGTGGGCGCGGAGGCAGCGGCGCCGCTGTTTTTTCAGATCATCGACGCGCTGCGCGCCGAGCGCCAGCAAATGGCGGAGCCGGTTCGGCGCATGCCGGCCCATCTCAAGCGCGTGCAGATCTGCCTGGCCAGTGGCGACTTACCCAACCAGTGGTGCCCGCAGAAAGGCATGACCTGGTTCATTCCCGGCAAGTCGCCGATCCGCGTAAGTAACGTGCATCGGCCGGTGGTCATCGACGACGCGACGGGCCAGCCCGCCTGTCCGCCTTACGACGGCAAGCGCACGCATGTCGAGGTTTACGAATTCTGGCCGTCCGACCTGCAGCAGGTGTTTGCCCAGGCCGGCATCCCTCGCCGAAAGCCGCCGCAGAACCCCGAATGCACCAACGCGGGTGCCACCGCTGGCGACCCGCCGCAGATAACGTCCCCTCTGCGTGGCAGCACTTACGCGATGCGCCTCAACGGTCGGGGACAGGAGCGCATCGCCTTTACTGCCACCACGGACGCGGACGTCCATGCGCTGTACTGGTTCGTCAATGACGCCTTCGTCGGGCGCAGTATTCCGGGCGAATCGCTGCTCTGGCAGCCGCAGACCGCGGGCAGCTTCAACGTGCGCGTGGTGGATGATCACGGCCGCAGCGATCAGCGGCCGCTGGGCGTCAGCCTGGTGGAATAGCCTCTTCGGAGGCTGCGCTATGCTCGTGGTTTGACAGCGGATCTGACGACGGTGATGCAAGCCACGGCGGCCTCTTTCTACCGCGCCACAGCTACGCCCTATGACGTGTACGCGCCATTGCAAGGCACCACGCACGCGCATGTGGCGATTGTCGGGGGCGGGTACGCGG
>CBAAAD010000581.1:0-1953 GCA_964658785.1 uncultured Methylobacterium sp. | reverse complement strand
CAGATCGACACGCCGCAGCGCCTGTACGAATGGCCGGCCAACATCTTCGTCGCCGGCTTTATCGGCACGCCGTCGATGAACTTTCTGCGCGGCAAGGTCGGCGCCGACAAGCGCAGCGTGGCGAACGAGCGTTTCAGCCTGACCCTGACCGGTGCGCGCGGCGACGCGCTGGCGGCGCACGCGGGCACCGAGGCGGTGGTCGGCATCCGTCCCGAGCATTTGAGCTATCTGGCACCCAACGACCCGATCACGGAGAACGTGCTGTCCGGCGTCGTCGAAGTGGTCGAGCCGCTGGGCTCGGTCACCATGATCCAGGTGCAGGTTGGACCGTATCGCGTCACCGCGCAGATCGAAAGCCATCTGACGGTCGCGATGGGCGAGCCGATCCGCCTGCGCTGCCAGACCGACAAGCTGCAGGTGTTCGATGCCACCAGCGAGCAGTCTCTGCTGCAGGCGCCCGCGGCGAGTTGACATGCCGCGCATCGGCGTTGTCGTGCGCCGCTGACCGGCGATTCCCCTTTCTCGATCCAAGAAGATTTTTCCATGCACAAGCTCAATGCCAGCACGCTCCATCAGCTCGATACCGCCGTCGCCGTGCCCGGCTACGATCGCAGCAAAGTCGGCGTCGGCATCGTGCACTTCGGCGTGGGCGGCTTTCATCGCGCGCACCAGGCCATGTATCTCGACCGGCTGATGAACGACGGCAAGGCGCTCGACTGGGGCATCTGCGGCGTCGGCGTGATGCCGGCGGATCAGCGCATGAAAACCGTGATGGACGCGCAGAACGGCCTTTACACGCTGGTCGTCAAACATCCGGACGGCAGCTACGAACCTCGGGTCATCGGGTCGATCGTAGAGTATCTCTACGCGCCGGACGACGTCGAGGCGGTGCTGGAAAAAATGGCCAGCCCCGAGGTGCGCATCGTGTCGCTGACCATCACCGAAGGTGGTTACAACTTTCACCACGTCAGCGGCGAATTCAATTTCGATAACGCCGACGTCAAACACGATCTCGCCGAAGGCGCCGCCCCGAAGACCAGCTTTGGCCTGGTGACGGAAGCGCTGGCACGGCGAAAGGCTCGCGACATCACGCCATTCACCGTGATGTCGTGCGACAACATCCAGGGCAACGGCGATGTGGCCAAAGCGACCTTTACGGCCTACGCGCGTCGCAAGAACGCCGAACTAGGCGAGTGGATCGCCGAGCACGTGAAGTTTCCCAACTCAATGGTCGATCGCATCACGCCGGTGACCACCGATGCCGATCGCGACGAGGTGAGGCAGCGCTTCGGCATCGACGACGCGTGGCCGGTCGTCTGCGAGCCGTTTACCCAGTGGGTGCTGGAAGACCATTTCAACGAAGGCCGCCCGGCGTTCGAGGACGTCGGCGTGCAGATCGTCGACGAGGTGATGCCGTATGAACTGATGAAGCTGCGGCTGCTCAATGCCAGCCATCAGGCGCTGACGTATTTCGGCTACCTCGCCAGCTACCGCTACGCGCACGAGGTCTGCCACGATCCGCTGTTCGTCGACTTCTTGCTCGGCTACATGGTCGAGGAAGGCTCACCCACGCTCTCACCGCTGCCCGGCGTGGATCTCGATCTCTACCGCAAGACGCTGATCGAGCGCTTCGCCAACCCGCAGATCCGCGACACGCTGGCGCGCCTGTGCGCCGAAAGCTCCGACCGCATTCCCAAATGGCTGGTGCCGGTGATTCGTCACCAGCTGGCGCACAACGGCGAGATCAAGCGCAGCGCCGCCGTGGTCGCCAGCTGGGCGCGCTATGACGAAGGCATCGACGAACAGGGTGAGCCCATCGAGATCGTCGACCGGCTGAAGGATCAGCTGCATGCGATCGCCCAGAACAATCGTCGCCATCCGCTGGCCTTTATCGAGAATCGCGAGCTGTTCGGCGATCTTGTCGAGCATCCGCGCTTTGTCGCCGCCTATACC
>CBAAAD010000580.1:0-1954 GCA_964658785.1 uncultured Methylobacterium sp. | reverse complement strand
AGCTGTTTCAATGCCCGGGCACCGCCTGATTCGTGCCTTTCCAACCAGCCATCGAGCGTCTGCTCGTGATCCTGGGAAAAAAACCATAATCGCTTGAGGTCGGCACTGGCCGAACTGCTGCCTTCGAGCCAAAAAATCGCGCCAATGGTGACTGGCTCTTTGCCGTTACTGAAACGCGCGGCGATGCCCGTTACCGTTTTTCCCGAGCGGGCGATGTGTTCGTTGTTGCCACTATTGTTTCCTGCGCCGGATACGCCGCGGATATAGGACACCAGATCGCGATCGCTTTCATGGCCACCGCTGGAAGCCAGATTGTATCGAGGGCTTGCCGTGAGCAGCGTCATCAGCGCATCGACCAGGGTGGTTTTGCCGCTTCCGGTAGGGCCGATGATCGCTGTGCCTTGTGTATCGATCTCGGCGCAGTGACGCCCGCCGAAGGCACCCCAGTCGTACAAATCCAGATGCGTCAGCACATAGGCCCTGGCAGCGCGATTTGTGGACGACGGGAAAAGATCCGTGGTGTTCATGAATCATCGCCCAGGTTGTTGTCAGGCCGGCTTTCGCGCCCGCTCGTTTCGGCCTTTAGAGCAAGCAACAGGTTCTGCAGATTTTCCGGATTCGCTACATGCGAAATGATGGGTCGAATGGACACCTGATCGTTTGCATCGACCTCGGAAACGATGCCGTGCCCCTTGAGATGTTCCAGCAAATTGAGCAGGCGCTTTTGTTCCTGCGCGTCGCTGCCAAGCCCGCCAAGGTAAAGCTGCACAATCGGTAAAAGATCATCCAAGGCCACCAGTGCCTCGCTGGCACCCACCCCGGCCTGCTGCTCATGTGCCACGAAATGCTGACGCAATATCGCCACCAGCAGCGATTGCTCCAGGCTCAGGCGCTGACGACGCACGAGCGGATGCGACCACTCATCCGCCTCGCTGCTTTCCTGTTTGCCGGGGATGGCCACGACCAGATACGCCAGGCCTCGGACTTCATCGATCTTCATCAACAAATCAAATGGCTCCAATACCCGGTTGATTGAATCTCGATGCCGCATCGCGTTGCGATAGAGGTTCGGCTTTCTCGAAGCTTCCAGCAGGCCATATTTCAACAGCTCCTGGCTGGCCTCCTTGATCTGGCTTGGTGTGAACGCGTCAGCTGCCGAGACTTCATCTGCGGGTGCCGGCTCGGCGGCATCCGGCTGGGGGTCGGCCGGCGCCCCGCTCAACTGATCGAATATATCGCCCATCATCAAATTTCCCAGCGCATGTCGGTAAAGTCCGCGGCGGTAAGGTTTACCTTCGGTACGTCGAAGCGCAGAAGCGTTTCATCCGTGCAGACGATATCCACGAGTTCTCTCTTTTCGTCCATGGCCAGCCCGGCCTCTCTGGCCATGCTCAGCCACAGAGCAATCGTTTCCAGATCATGGGTAGGCGGCATTTGTTCGGCCAGCTCCGCAATGCTCATGCCTTGTTCGCTGCGCTCAAGCGCGGCGACGGTTTCGGCAAACAGCGCTTCGCGATCCAGACCGTTGAAAGCCTGCCAGAACTCCGCACCCACCTGATCGAGATCGGCAATCTGACGACTCAACTCGAGGCCGTGCAACGCGCGCGTGTCGATATCCTTGAACCTCAGACGTTCGACAAGCGGTACGCCGGAAACACCGACCGCGACCGGCGGCAGCGGGCTCGGCTTGCGTCGCAGCGCAGCGCTTGCCCAGTCCATCTCCAGCGCTTGCTGGAAAATCTCGTTGAGCAATGCGCCGACCCGATGGTGTTCGGCGGCCAGGCCCGTTTTGAGGAAACCTTTGACATCGCGCTCGCTGCGGGCGCGGGCCTGGATGACAGCACCGGACTCTTTCACAAGACGCAGCACCAGCCAACGCAAATCAAGCCGCTGCTGCCGAGTCAGCGCGACATCCGCCGCTGGATGGCCAAGAATGAAACGCAGTCGCTGCTTC
>CBAAAD010000579.1:1777-1955 GCA_964658785.1 uncultured Methylobacterium sp. | reverse complement strand
AGCGTCAACGATTGCCTGCGTCCGGTATCGCGCTATTTCGATCGCATCGTGAAACCCGAGCAGCTGCTCAGCGCACTGCCGCGGGCGCTGCGCGTGCTGACCGATCCGGCCCTGTGCGGCCCGGTAACCCTGGCGCTTCCGCAAGATGTGCAGACCTAGGCCTACGACTGGCCGGAAC
>CBAAAD010000579.1:0-1767 GCA_964658785.1 uncultured Methylobacterium sp. | reverse complement strand
CGACGTCGCCGCGGCAGCCGTCGCGCTGCGCGCAGCCAAGCGTCCAGTGATCATTGCCGGCGGCGGCGTGCTTTACAGCAAGGCCAGCGAGTCACTGCTGCGCTTCGCCGAAGCCCACGGCATACCCGTGGCCGAGACGCAGGCCGGCAAGGGCGCGCTGGCCTGGGACCATCCGCTGCAGCTGGGGCCGGCCGGCGTCTGCGGCTCCACCGCGGCCAATGCGCTGCTGGCCGAGGCCGACGTTGTGCTCGCCGTCGGCACGCGCTTGCAGGATTTCACCACCGGCTCCCATGCGCTGTTCAACGGCGCTCAGATAATTGCCCTGAACGTCAACGGCTACGACACGCTGAAAGGCGGCGGCCTCGACATGCTTGCGGACGCCCGCCTCGGCCTGGATGCGCTGTCCCGCGCCTTGCAGGGCTGGAGCGTCGGCGACGATTGGCAGGAAAACGCCAAGCGGCAGGCCAACGAATGGCGCGACATCGTCAGCCAGGTCACCGGCCAACGCGAGCTGCCCAGCGGCACCCTGCCCTACGACGGCGAAATCATCGGCGCCGTGCAGCGCTCCGATCCGCAGTCGGTGAAGAACGATATTGTGGTCTGCGCCGCCGGCACGCTGCCGGCCGAGCTGGAAAAGCTCTGGCGCACCTCCACGCCCGGTGGCTACCACATGGAGTACGGCTACTCCTGCATGGGTTACGAGATCGCCGGCGGTCTGGGCGTCAAGATGGCCAAACCCGATCGCGAGGTGATCGTGATGCTGGGCGACGGCAGCTATCTGATGCTCAACGCCGAGATCGCCACGTCGGTGATGCTGGGTATGAAGCTGATCATCGTGGTATTGGACAATCGCGGCTACGGCTGCATCAACCGATTACAGCAGGCCTGCGGCGGCGCCCCGTTCAACAATATGTGGGACGACTGCCTGCAAGGTGCCGATGGCGCACCGACCATCGACTTCGCCGCGCACGCGCGTGCGATGGGTGCCGAGGCAGAGCACGTCGGCAGCATCGCCGAACTGGAGCAGGCGCTGACGCGCGCACGCGCGGCCAAGCGGACCTACCTGATTTCCATCGATACCGACCACCGCCGCACCACCGAGCAGGGCGGCACCTGGTGGGAAGTGGCGGTGCCCGAAGTCTCCACTCGTTCAACGGTGCTCGACGCGCGCCGCGATTACGAAACAGCCAAACAGCGGCAGCGGTCGATCACCGCGCCCGACCATTCAACGCAGGTGAAATCCGATGTCTGACGTTTTTGAAGTAAAAATCGGCATCAATCCGATCAGCTGGAGCAACGACGACCTGCCCTCGCTGGGCGGCGAAACGCCGTTGTCCACCGCCTTGAGCGAAGGCCGCGAGATCGGCTATCAGGGGTTCGAGCTGGGCAACAAGTTTCCCAAGGATCCCGCCGCGCTGCGCGACCTGATGGCCGGCTACCAGCTCGACGTGGTGTCGGGCTGGTATTCCGGCCGACTGGCCACGCGATCGGTGGAAGAGGAAATCGCGTCGGTGGACTCGCACCTCGATCTGCTGGCAAAGAACGGCTGCCAGGTGATGGTCTACGGCGAAGTCGCCAACGCCATCCAGGGCGAACGCAGCGTGCCGCTCTACAAACGTCCGCGCTTCGACGACGAGTCGTTCAAGCGCTACGGCGAACGGCTGACCGCCTTCGGCAAACATCTGCTGACGCGCGGCGTGCGGCTGGCCTACCACCACCATATGGGCGCCTATGTGGAATCGCCGGACGATATCGACCGCGTGATGG
>CBAAAD010000578.1:0-1966 GCA_964658785.1 uncultured Methylobacterium sp. | reverse complement strand
CGATAACGGCGACGAGGATCGCGCCGACCGAAAATTTTCCGGCGGCGCCTGGGCCGCCGTTCAACAGCAGATTTTTCATGTGCGTTCCCTTTCCCCTAATGTGGCTCGCGCGGATCGCGGCGAGGATGGGGAGCGTACAACGGCATCGATGACGGCAGCTACGGCTCTTGCTGAAACGTTGCTCTCACGGGCGTGCAGCGCAGCCAGTGAGCAGAACATTGGCGCGGTGCGGAAATCGCAAGAAGGCACGGTTGTTGCCGTCAGCCTGGGCATTGGACAAGAGAGACGACATGACGCCGCACGCTGTCGAATGCCGAAAAGCGCCGCCCGATCTCAGCGATCGTTGCCGAGCATTTCGCCGATCTTGGCTGCCAGCACGTCCAGCGAGAAAGGCTTGGTGATCATTGCCATATTGGTGCCGAGAAATCCGGATCGAATGGCGGCGTTTTCGGCGTAGCCGGTGATGAAAAGTACGGGCAGGTCGGGGTGATGCTCGCGCGCGATTTCGGCCAGCTGTCGGCCGTTCATGCCCGGCAGCCCGACGTCGGAAATCATCAGGTCGATGGTTCGTCTGGAAGACAGCAGCGCGACACCGGTTTGCGGTTCGGCCGCTTCCAGAGCTGCGTAGCCCAGCTCTTCCAGAACATCGCGCACCAGCAGTCGCACCGATGCATCGTCTTCCACAAGCAATACGGTCTGGCCGTGGCCCATCGGTGTGGTGTTCGGGAGAGCCTCGTCCTGCGATGGCTCCAGTCCGATGGCGACCGGAAGATAGATGGTTACCGAAGTGCCTTTGCCCACTTCACTGTGGATGCGCACCTGTCCACCGCTTTGACGGGCGAAGCCGTAAACCATCGACAGGCCCAGTCCGGTGCCCTGGCCAATCGGTTTGGTGGTGAAGAAAGGCTCGAACACGCGCTCGATCAGCTCCGGCGCCATGCCCACGCCGGAGTCGCTGACGGTAATCAAAATGTACCGCCCGGGCTTGACCCCCGGGCTGGCCGAGACGTAGCCGCTGTCGAGCGTCACTTCACGCGTTTCGATGCGCAAACTGCCGCCGTCCGGCATCGCATCGCGCGCGTTGATTGCCAGATTCAGGATCGCGCTTTCGAGCTGGTTGGCGTCGGTGAGCGCCGGAGCAATCGTTTTATCGAGCTTCATCGCCAGCTGGCTGCGCTCGTCGATGGTGCGCGAGAGCAGATCTTCCAATGATGCGATAAGGGCGTTGACGTCGGTAGCCTTTGAATCGAGCGACTGTCGGCGCGAGAACGCCAGCAGTCGCTGGGTAAGGCTGGCCGCGCGACTGGCCGACACGGACGCGGCATCCATGAAGCGATCCAGATCGTCGGTGCGCCCCGATGCCAGTCGACGGCGAATGACGTCGATCGATCCGATGATGCCGGTAAGCATATTGTTGAAATCGTGCGCGATGCCGCCGGTCAGCTGGCCCACGGCTTCCATCTTGTGGCTCTGCCGCAGCGCAGCCTCGACTTTTTCGCGATTGGCCATTTCCGTATGCAGTTCGCGCGTGCGTTCGGACACGCGCTCTTCAAGCTCTTCGGCGGCCCGTCGCAGCACTTTTTCCGATTGCTTGCGTTCGGTGATGTCGAGCACGAAAACGTGGAAGCCGTCGATCTCGCCGTTTTCGCTGCGCCGTGGCAGATAGCGGATCTCGCAGTCGCGTGACGTGCCGTCGACACGCGGCAGCGGTAGCTCGATGCGTGACTCTTTACCCGCCAGCGCCTCCTCCATGGCCACGCGTCGTTCCTCAAACGCCGGCTGGCCGACCAGATCCCACACGGTCTGGCCAACCACGTCCTGCGCGCGGCGGCCAAACCAGTCTTCATAGGCCTTGTTGGCAAAGCGGTAGCGATAGCTGGCGTCCACGAAAGCGATCAGTACGGGCATGGAGTCGGCGATCAGGCGCAGCTCGCGCACCTCGGCCTCGAGGGCCGTGGCGCACTCG
>CBAAAD010000577.1:0-1966 GCA_964658785.1 uncultured Methylobacterium sp. | reverse complement strand
GAGGACCGGGCTGGTGCTGGTCGATGCGGAGCTGCGCCTGCTGTGGATCAATCGCCCGCTGGCGGAGTGGATCGAATTAGGTCCGCGCAGTGCGGTCGGCCAGCCTCTGGCGCTGCTGCTGCGTGAGCCTGAATCGTTGGCTTTGGCCGCGCGGGTGCTGGATCATCAGCGTCCGCTGCAGCTGCGTGGGTTGACGCTGTTTACCGCGATGGGGCGCGAAACGCTGGTCGATATGGCGATCCAGCCGTTTGAGGCGGGCCTGCTGCTTGAAATACATGCACTGGCCGAACCGGCGGCCAGCGGTTCGCCGCTGTCGGCCACGCTGCGCGGCTTTGCGCACGAGGTGAAAAACCCGCTGGCCGGGTTGCGCGGTGCGGCCCAGCTGCTGCAGCGTCGCGTGGGCACGGACGATCTGCAGTCGCTGGCCGGTCTGATCATCGACGAGGCCGATCGGCTGGCGGCGCTGGCTAATCGGCTGCTGCATCACGACGGCGCGCCGCAGTTTGGTGCGGTGAATATCCATCACCTGCTCGAGCGGCTGGCCGATCTGCTGCAGGCCCAGCCGCAGCCGCTGCAGTTGAAGCACGACTACGATCCGAGCGTGCCGGATCTGCTCGGCGACGCCGATCGGCTTCAGCAGATCCTGCTCAACCTCGCGCGCAACGCGCAGGAGGCCGGCGCTAAAACGCTGACGCTGCGCACGCGCGTCGATCACGGCCTGCGCTGGGGCGACCGGGTGCTGCGCATGGCGCTGCGCATCGATGTGATCGACGACGGCCCCGGCGTGCCGGCGTCGCTGCGCGACACGCTTTTTCAACCGCTGGTATCCGGCCGCGCCAATGGCAGCGGCCTGGGCCTGGCGCTGTCCCGAGAGATCGCGCGCGAACACGGCGGCGAACTGCGCTATGTCAGCCGGCCGGGCGAAACCGTGTTCTCTTTGTATCTGCCGCTGGAGCGCGTACATGACTGATGAAATCTGGATCGCCGACGACGATCGCGGCGTGCGCTTCGTGCTGGCCGAAGCGCTGCGCGACGCCGGCCTGGCGGTGCGCGAATTTGGCGATGTCAGCGCGGTGCGCGAAGCCTTGCGCGAGTCGCGTCCCGCGCTGCTGGTGACCGATGTGCGCATGCCGGGCGAAGATGGTTTGCAGTTGCTCGACGACATGCAAAAACAGGGGCTCGGCCCCGTCATCGTGATGAGTGCCTACACTGATGTCGCCACCACGGCGGCGGCGTATCGGGCCGGTGCGGTGGATTATCTGGCAAAACCCTTTGACCTCGATCAGGCGGTGGCCGCCGTGCAGCGCGCGCTGGAAAGCGTGCGGTCGCCCGCCGCGCCGCCGGCCGTAACCAGCGTCGCCAATCACGCGCTGATTGGCGAGAGCGCGCCGATGCGCGAGGTGTTTCGCTTGATTGGCCGCATCGCGGCCAGCGATCTCAATGTGCTGGTCACCGGCGAAACCGGTACCGGCAAGGAGCTGGTCGCGCGCGCGCTGCATGAGGAAAGCGCGCGGCGCGGCAAACCCTTTGTGGCATTGAATACCGCGGCGATTCCCAGCGAGCTGCTGGAAAGCGAGCTGTTCGGGCACGAGGCCGGCGCGTTTACCGGCGCGGTGCGGCGGGTATCGGGTCGGTTCGAACAGGCCGAGGGCGGCACGCTGTTTCTCGACGAGATCGGCGACATGCCGCTGGTGCTGCAAACGCGGCTGCTGCGTGTGCTGGCCGGCGGCGAATTCTATCGCGTTGGCGGGCGCGAGCTGATTCGCGGCAACGTGCGCATCGTCGCCGCCACCCATCAGGATCTGGCCACGCGCGTGGCCGCCGGTCAGTTTCGCGCCGACCTGATGCACCGACTCGACGTGGTGCGCATCGAGCTGCCGCCGCTGCGCACGCGCCGCGCGGACATTCCGATTCTGGCCCAGCATTTTCTGGCCAGCGCGGCGCAGGAATTGAAACTCGCGCCCAA
>CBAAAD010000576.1:0-1970 GCA_964658785.1 uncultured Methylobacterium sp. | reverse complement strand
ACGACGAGCCAGCGATTCGCGCGAACCTCGCCGAGCTGAATAGCGCGATTCACCGCGTGATAGTGCACGGCGGCAAGCACGGCGAGAATCCCGCCGAACGCCATCATGACCTCGCCGATCGGAAGCGACATGCCAGTCGCGTGGATGTTGGTCCTCGGCTCGAGATGCGCGGCGAGCTCGCGCAACCATACGCCGAACTTGGCAATGACAAATCCAAGCGTCATGACGGAAATGCTCGTTCGCACCCACGCCAGGAACGTGCGCTCCGACGCCAGGTATTGGGACGCCAGGTCTTTCTCAGGGATTTTCGCGAGCATGGTGGATCTCCAGTCGAATCGTGGTAGCTAGACGCATCCGGCTGGATGCCGGTGAATGGCCGCCGCCTATCGTATTGCCACTACGCCTGAGGTTGGACATTCGTGCAATGCCAACGCTGCACCCTGGCGCTGCATCGTGACGAAGAGACTGTGAAAAGTGTGCTTGTCGAGGGGCTGCGTCGAAAGCTTCGACGACTTTTGCGTCGAACGGTGCCCTTTTCGGGCGCTGCTCACCAGCGAGTATTCCGTTGGTCAGCGTAGCGCCGTAAGCGTTAGCTCACGAGCGATATTCCCAGACCCTTGGGCATCTTGTAGTGGCAACAGGTATCGATGATCCCGTGCTCCAGGCGATGGCCGAGGGCGAGCTGAGGATTGCTGGGGAATTGGAGCCGGCGGATCGGTTTTGTTTCCGCTTCGCTAATGGCGGAGCATCCACACACCATGGTTACCTCAACAGGTCGTTGAGTCCATTTTTCATGGGAGCCGTTTTGCAAAGTTCTATACGAAACCATACGCTTGTCCCTGCATATGCAGCGTTTGGGAATTCATGACTACGTACATTCGATGGTTCGTCTGCGGCCTTGCAGGCCTTTGTTTGACGCTCGCGCTGGTCATGCCGGTCACCGCTGCCGAAGCGCCGGACGCGCGCCTGCAACATGCGCTGGCGCAACTTGCCGACAAGGCTCAGCCGGGTGTGCTGGGCATCACCGTTGTGGACCTGGATACGCGCGCACGTATCCGAGTCAACGCCGATCGCGCCTATCCGATGATGAGCGTGTTCAAAGCACCCGTTGCCGCGGCGGTGCTCGCGCAGGTGGATGCAGGAAGCATTCGCTTGAAGCAGGAAGTGACCATCACCCGCGCACAAGTTGTGGGTGGGACTGCGGTGCCCTCCATCGGCGCGCATTTTTCGGGTGAGCAGATGCCATTCACCGTCGAGCGATTGTTGGTCGCTGCGGTGAGCGAAAGTGACAACACGGCCATCGATGCGTTGATGCGCTTGGTCGGTGGCCCACGTGTGGTTACGGCGTTTTTGCGCAAGCACGGTATTGACGGCATGCGCGTCGACCTTGGCGAGGGTGACATCAGCCACATCTTCGAAGAAACGGCTAACGGACAAACCATCCCAACCAACGAAACGGATGAGGTTGCGCTGGCACGGCGGCGGCGCGGTTATCGAGCGTATTTGGATGACCCGCGCAATCGAACGACGCCAGACGCGGCAGCCGAGCTTCTTGAAAAGCTTTGGGCCGGTCGGCTGCTCTCGCCGGATTCGAGCAAGCGGCTGCTCGATCTGATGTATGGCCAGACGAAGCCGGTTCGCCTGCGCGCCGGCCTCCCCGCTGACGTGCGCTTTGCCGACAAGTGCGGCACGTCCTATTCGCTGGACGGCGAAACGTCCGCTTACAACGACATCGGCATCATGACGTGGCCCAACGGCCATACCGTCATTGTGGCCGCCTTTCTCACGGCATCGAAGGCGGACAAAGAAACGCGAGACGCGCTGTTTGCCGAGATCGGCAAAGCCGTGAGTGGCATGTCCGCGGCGCCGTTATGAAAGACGTCCAAAACGCTTTTCGGCAGTGGGTGACGGCAAGGAGCGTCATCTAGTCATTTTTCCGCGCGCGGCGGCGTGTGCATGAACGCAAAGGG